>JANQHN010000380.1 GCA_028282665.1 Phycisphaerae bacterium
TCGCTTTCTTATGGCTCATGCCCTGCCCGCCGCCTGCGAGAATCTGCAAACCGACGACTTCGCCATCCTCGACGACAAGCAGTAATCCCGCGTCGTACGAGCGCACATCGATGCTCGCATCTTGCGCGAGCGCGACACCCACTTTGTATTTTCGCGGTAAGTATTGCTTGCCGTAAAAGGGATCCTCTTGCGGTTCGCTGCTACTGAGTTTTTCGCCGTTGAGCCAGATTTCGTAGTAGGCGGAGGTTTCGGGCGAAAGGTCTTTGGCGATTTCCCGAGCGAGTTGCCGGGTCAATAGGTGAGCTGTACCACGAAGCGGAGCGGGAGAAGCCATGACGTTCCGCGCGACATCGCCGCAGGCGGAAAGCGTTGTTAATAGCTTGTCGTTAATACGCTGAACCAGTGGGCGAAGCTCGCTTTTGGGTACACAGTGATATTGAATGCCCTGCCGTGTCGTGATGCGAAGCGAACCATCGCCGCATTCATCCGCCAACTCATCGAGCGCGAGGTACTGCTTCCCCGTCAATCGTCCGCCCGGAATTGCCACCCGTACCATAAACGAATAGTCTGGCTCCTCACCGACTTTGCGTCGGGCGACTTGCGTTTCGCGATCAAATTGTTGATAGATACCGTGAAACTTCAGCAACTGGTGATCCGCCTCGCCGAAGTGCGTCGCGGTTGAATCCAGCGTCTCGCCGATCGTCCCAGCGAGTCCGTGGCTCCCGCGTTTGAATCCCTCAACGCTCGATTCCTTTTGCGCGGGTTTATTCGAAAAATCTTCGTTAGGCATTTGAATGCTTCCCTGTAGTTATCAGTTCTATCGCTAGGCAATGTGATTGCGTGCTTCTGCTCCAGAGGTTGGGCTTTCTAGATTCCGTCACCGTGTAGCCCGCATTCGGTCTTCCCCTTGCCCTGCCATCGACCGTTGCGCGTGTAGTCAGTTACGGAACTGCCGGGTACGCGCTTTGTGCAATGCGTGCAGCCAAGTGTCGGGTAACCGTGTTCATGCAGCGGGTTGTACGGCACGTTGTGTTCTTGAATGTATTTCCATACCTGCGGTCGCGACCAGTCGGCCAGCGGATTCACTTTGAGCACTTCGTACTTCCAATCCCATTCGATGATTTGTACGTTCGCCCTTGTCGCTGACTGCGTTCGACGCAAACCTGTAAGCCAGACGTCCACGTCCTCCATCACACGCGCCATCGGCTCTACTTTACGCAACCTGCAACACCGGTCCGGATTGTGCTCCCAAAGCGCTTCTCCATGCTGCTTGGTCTGTTGTTCGGGCGTGAGTTCCGTCCCGCGATTGATGATTGTGATGTTTGCATACGTTTGCGCAAGCCGGTCGCGCAGAGCGTACGTTTCCGGAAAAAGGAACATGGTATCGAGATAAACAACCTCAATCGGCTTACGGGTTCTGGCACACATGTCGATCAGCGCGCAGCCTTCCATGCCGAACTGCGTGGTGACTATAGTTCGTTGATTTGCAAACCGCTCCAGCGCCCACGCCACGATTCGGCCGGGCTCGCTATCGGGCGAGACGCGGGCGGTCGGCGTGGTTTTGCTCGGGTTGATGACTTCCCGAACAGGCAAATTAGTTTCGCTTTGCACAATTCGTTCTCGCTTTGTAAACACAAAAAAGGCCCGCAGGGTGGTTTCCCTGCGGGCCTTGAAATTCGACGTTTTCTATAACGAACGAGCTAGGGAACCCGAGGGGATAGATCGTGCATACAACAAGGACGGCCACACAGGCAGCTCGCAACGCAAGCGAAGTGCGCCCGGTCATGAATCAACAAGTTGTGTGCGACGAGATCCACTTTCGGTCCCCTTTGATCACGCTGATGCGTGAGAATTCACCTTGCGTAATCAGGATAGCGCTGTTGCGGCTTAGAAGTCAACCGGGTTGATTCATCAACGGGATCGCGAGGCGATTGGCTTTTAAATGACGGAGTTGCGCGAAGAAACCGTCAAGAGGGCGGTTCTTTTCATCGCGTGTTCGGCATCGAATCATCTGATGACCAGCGCTCGGCGGGCCAGTGGCTTCCGGTGGGGGCGGATCGGGTTTTCGCATTCATTCGCCAGCATTCAGCGGAGTTCCAGCCGGCAACAGTGATTGTTTATGATTGCCTATTGGTGTATTAATCGACGAATTATGGAAGTCGAATCTATATTACAATTACAGAATCAGGCGTACCAACTATTGATGTATATCGCCGGACGAGCGAACCGGGAACCGACATGGCTTTCCTCGCATGACGCCGAGCGGTTGATGAAGTGGGAATCGGCGCTGGATTGGATGAGGAAACACGGCGATGATTTGCCGGTGCAAGTGCCCGGTTCGGATGAACCGGCCGAGCGGCTTGCCCGCCTGTTTGCGTCTTTTTTCGAAGTCTCGTTCCGGGTAGACAAAATGTCATGGGATGGGGTGGAACTCGAAACGCGCGTGCGTCGTGGTCGAAAACCCCGCCCGCAAGAATTGCGAAAAACGTCCGAAGTTGTTGCTCTGGCCGTCAAGCATGTCCTCGCGCGCGAGGGTGTCCGCATGACCGTTGATCAAGCTCGCAGGATTGCGCAGTGGCAGCGGACCAAGACACAGACTCGTATCCTTGCCTACGTTTGGGAACTGGATCGTCGCGCTCGGGGGAAGTCCAAGGGATCTGTCGTTCATACGCTCTGGAGATCTCTCCCGGAGGACGTGAGGCAATCCCTTTCGGTGGAGTCGTATCAAGAGGCGGTTCGCACTGTCCGCGAGGAAGCCGGATTTGTGAGAAAAGTCGATTAGGCGGTTTTTGGGGCGGTGAGTTGGAGTTGGGGCGATTCCCCTTCCAATCGGTCGGTGTTCGCTGAACCTCGACCTCGCCTAGCGCCCCCCCTATACTCCGAGTCCGCGTCAGAAAGAACGCCCGGCCTTTTCGAGTATTGGGAGTAGGCATGCAGGAAAACGTGCTCATCGGACTCACGATCATCGCCGTCGCGGGTGTGGGTGCCCAGTGGTTGGCCTGGCGATTCCGCCTGCCGTCCATCCTCTTGCTGCTTCTATTCGGCTTTATTGCCGGCCCGATTAGCGGTTTCCTCGATCCCGACGAGATGTTCGGACAAATCTTGTTCCCTCTGGTGTCAGTCGCGGTGGCGCTGATTCTCTACGAAGGCGGGCTGACGCTACGATTTCGTGAACTTTCTCAGGCCGGCGTGGTCGTTCGGAATCTCGTCAGCGTTGGCGCGGCGGTAACTCTGGTGATCGTCACCATCGCAGCGAGGTATATCCTCGGGCTCGATCTGGTGCTTGCGCTGTTGCTTGGCGCGATTCTGGTCGTGACCGGTCCGACCGTCATTCAACCACTCCTTCGACACATCCGCCCGACCGGTCCGGTGGGCAGCGTACTCAAGTGGGAGGGCATCGTCATCGACCCGATCGGTGCTCTGCTCGCCGTGCTTATCTATGAGGCGGTGTCAGCAGGTAGTGCCTCTCACGTTACCGCCGTCGTCGTTTATGCAGTGGGAAAGACCATCGTCGTCGCGGGTGGACTCGGGCTGGCTGCGGCTGCGCTACTCGTGCTGATGCTCTATCGCCACTGGCTTCCGGACTTTCTGGAAAATGCCGTCTCGCTTATGTTCGTCGTGGCTGCCTTTGCGGTGTCCAACATGGTTCAGCATGAATCAGGCCTGTTTGCGGTCACGGTTATGGGCATCGCACTGGCCAATCAACGATTTGTCGATGTCAAGCATATCGTCGAGTTTAAAGAGAACTTGCGCATCCTCCTGATATCTGCGTTGTTTATCGTGCTCGCCGCCCGGTTGGATTTGAATCAACTGACCGGTATTGGCTGGCGGGGCGTCTGGTTTGTCGTTGTGTTGATACTGTTGGTCAGGCCTTTGTCGGTGCTTGCCTCAACAGCCGGCAGCAAGCTGAACCTGCGCGAGCGGGCGTTTTTAGCGTGGATGGCGCCGCGAGGTATTGTGGCGGCGGCGGTTGCGTCGGTGTTCGCGTTACAATTCGAAAAGGGCGGTCACGAGGCAGCCGGTCTGCTCGTGCCCATCACGTTCATCTCCATCATCGGGACGGTATTGGTCTACGGATTGACCTCACCGGCTGTCGCGCGGCTTCTCAAACTCGCCGACCCCCGGCCGCAGGGCGTCTTGATTGTGGGCAGTCACAGTTGGGGCAGGGCGATCGCGAAGACGCTGCATGAGAAAGGCATTCGCGTTCTCGTGGTCGATACCAACCACACGGAAACCGGCGTTGCCCGCATGGCGGGTTTGAAGACGTACACGGGGAGCATTTTGGGCGAGCGGACATTGGACGAATTGGATCTTGGCGGAATCGGCCGGCTACTTGCGTTGACGCACAACGACTGGGTAAACGTGCTCGCGGTGCAGCAGTTTCGGCGGATTTTTGGCGCGGTCGAGTGTTACCAGATTCCGCCCGCAGAAGAGCCGCCGGGCAGGAAGTCGGTTCACAAGCACCTGCACGGGCGCTGGGTGTTCGGTCCGGATGTGCGGTTCGACACGATGGAGCGTCGCGTGATGGGCGGGG
>JANQHN010000395.1 GCA_028282665.1 Phycisphaerae bacterium
CGAACCCTGCGACACCGGCAGAGCCCGAAGTTGCAGGCTGGTAGCAGGTCAGGATTCGCATCGTTGTGCTCTTGCCCGCTCCGTTCGGACCGAGAAAACCGACGACACCACCCTCAGCGACATCAAACGAAATGTTATCGACGGCGAGAACCGGTCCATAACGCTTCGACAAATGCTCCACGCAAATCATCGCAAATTACCTCAATCCAAATTGGAATACGCCACACGCCGCGCTTGCGCGTGGCTTCGGTCCGGGCATTGCGTTCTATCGTGCCTTTGCAAACTGTCAAGGATCACTGCCGCCCGGAATCGAAAAGGTAGTTTCCCAAAAATGACGTCTCGGCAAGTATTTTCCTGTCACGATTGTTAGAAATCTCAGGAAAAGCCCACGGCACTTCCCAAAAAAATGATCGTAGTTGAATCGTAACAGAGGGGTGAAAATGAATCATTGGGGCGATTCTGTTTCGAGATCATCTTTTCTTGTCGATACCGGAGTTCGCCTGCTGCCACGAAGCCTGTCATTTTGGCAGGAATCGAATGTGTCCAATTAGAAGGGGGAGAAGCTGTAAATGGTTTCAAAATAAGTCTTTATAGCAATCGAGAATGCTTGGCATGCCCGGTGCATCTTTCCAACGGCGGGGCGCTCATTGTTGCCTCGGGAAGGTATGGGCTATGACTGGCGACCGATTCACAATCAAAGCAGGAGAGGCGATTCAAAGTGCCGAGAGGATTGCGCGTGATAAGCAGCACGCTCAACTCGACGGGCTGCATTTATTAGCTGCGCTGATCGAAGCGGAAGGGAGTCATTCGTCTTCCGAAAAAGCATCCGGCATAATTGTGCCGCTGCTGCAAAAAAGTGGGGCCGACGTTTTGCGGATCAGCTCGATTGTTCAGTCGGAGTTGGAACGTAGGCCGGTAGTCAGCGGGGGAGATCTGGCTCCCGGGCGAGATTTTCAGGATTTGCTGCACACGGCGGACAAAACGGCCCGGTCGTTGAAAGACAAGTACATCTCGACGGAACATCTGCTTCTGGCGCTTACGGAAGTAAAAGGAGATGCAAAAGATGTGCTTTCGATAAGCGGTGCGAATACGGAACGCGTACGGGCGGCACTCAAGGAGGTACGCGGTAACACGAATGTCACAACCCAAAGCCCGGAAGATACATTCCAGGCGTTGGAAAGGTTCGGCCAGGACTTGGTCGAGCTTGCACGCGAGGGGAAGCTCGATCCGGTGATCGGGCGAGATGATGAAATTCGCCGGTGTATGCAGGTACTTGCACGCCGCACGAAGAACAATCCTGTGCTCATCGGTGAGCCGGGCGTAGGAAAGACGGCTATCGTTGAAGGACTTGCTCAGCGGATCCTGAGCGGCGATGTGCCAAGTGCTTTAAAAGATAAAAAGCTAATTGCACTGGACATGGGGGCACTTATAGCGGGAGCCAAATTCCGCGGTGAATTTGAAGAGCGTCTCAAGGCGGTCATCAACGAGGTCGTGGAGTCAGATGGGCGGGTCATTTTGTTTGTGGACGAGTTGCACACGGTCGTCGGTGCGGGGAAAGCGGATGGCGCGGTGGATGCGGGCAACCTGCTTAAACCCGCCTTGGCCCGCGGAACGCTACGTTGTATCGGCGCTACAACGCTCGAGGAATACCGCAAACACGTGGAAAAGGACAAGGCCCTCGAACGCCGGTTTCAGACAGTTTACGTCGGCGAACCGACAGTCGAGGACACGATCGCGATCCTGCGCGGCCTCAAGCCAAGGTACGATGCGCACCATGGCGTACGCATTCAAGACGCGGCCTTGGTTTCCGCAGCGACCCTTTCACATCGGTACATCGCCGATCGTCATCTACCTGACAAGGCGATCGATTTGATTGATGAGGCGGCTTCGCGGCTGCGTATTGAAAACGACTCGTTACCGGTGGAGTTGGATGAGTTGCGACGTCGCATCATGCAACTGGAGATTGAGCGGGAAGCGTTGAAAAAAGAAAAAGATGAAGGCAGCCGCAAGCATCTGGAGACGCTCGAAAAAACGCTGTCTGATTTGAAAGAGGAAAGCAGTACGCTAACCGCTCGCTGGGAGACCGAGAAACAGCAACTCGATGGTATTAAAGGTGTGAAGCTGGAGATTGCTGCGAAACACACTGAATTGGAGGATGCGCAGCGAAACGGCGATCTCGAGCGAGCGGCGCGCATTCGCTACGGTGAGTTGCGTGAGTTGGAGGATGAACTGCTTCGTCGAGAAGAAAAGCTGACCGAGATGCACCGCACGGGGGCTGGATTACTGCGCGAGGAAGTGACTGCTGAGGAAGTTGCGGAAGTCGTGAGCCGGTGGACCGGTGTGCCCGTTTCTCGAATGCTTGAAGGCGAAATTGAAAAACTGATGAAGATGGAAGACCGCCTGCACGAAAGGGTGGTTGGTCAGGACGAAGCGGTGCGTGCGGTATCGGATGCCGTGCGGCGTAATCGTGCAGGATTGGGCGATCCGGATCGCCCCATTGGCTCCTTTCTGTTTCTCGGCCCGACCGGTGTAGGCAAGACGGAACTGTGCAGAGCGCTAGCTGAGTTTCTGTTTAATGACGAATCGGCGTTCGTACGAATCGACATGAGCGAATTCATGGAGCAGCACAGCGTCGCGCGTTTGATCGGCGCTCCACCGGGATACGTTGGGTATGAAGAAGGTGGCGTTTTGACAGAGGCGGTGCATCGCAGGCCGTATTGCGTGATTCTGCTGGACGAAATAGAAAAAGCTCACCGCGATGTGTTCAACGTCTTGCTCCAGGTGTTGGATGACGGACGGCTGACGGACGGTCAAGGGCGAACGGTGAACTTCAAAAATACCATCATCGCAATGACCAGCAATCTGGGCAGTGAGTACATTCAGCAGCTCACCGAGTCGGGTGGTGTGGACATCGAAATCGAGATGAAGGTGCGAGAAGTGCTCAAGGCTTCAATGAGGCCTGAGTTTCTCAACCGCGTCGACGAGACCATTATTTTCCACCAACTTTCCCGCGAGGATCTGCTACAGATCGGCGAAATTCAGGTGATTCATCTGAAAGCACGACTTGCGAACCGGGAAATCGTTTTGACAGTGAGTGAGGCTGCGAAGGAAAAACTGGCCAAGGATGGGTTCGACCCTACTTATGGCGCCCGCCCGCTTAAGCGTTTGATTCAACAGGCGATCGAGAACGAGTTGGCGAGGAGAATCATCGAAGGTTCATTGGGTCCGGGTGATGAAGTCGTCGTGGACGCGAACGAGAACGGCTTTACTTTCGTAAAGCGTGTGCGGACCGGCGTGGCTTTAGGCTCGTAAAACGTCATCGCATTGAAATGTAAAGGATAACCGTTGTTGTGGCG
>JANQHN010000349.1 GCA_028282665.1 Phycisphaerae bacterium
TCGCGCGCTCGCGATTACGTCCAAGGCTTGGTATTAGATCAAATGCCGCCACAGATCGGCCACGTACCTGAGAAATTGACGAAAGGATTTCTCAAAGCGCTACTGGATCGGTTGGGGTAGTTGACGATCACCCGCTTGCGTACTTTCATTTGCACTTTGTAAGGCGCGGTCTTTTGTGAGTGCCGTAAAGTAGAAATGCGCCTCTGTCCATCACCTTTGCGATGAACAACTAATGCTTGTCCTTATTGCAAGAACTTGCTTCGGCCTGGAGCGATAGCTTATTCCATTTCATATGGATTCAAGTGCTTCGCACGATCTTTAGTTCATCTGTCGATCCCAAGAACAGTCAAGTTGTCACAGATTGTCTGCGAATCCTCGGAGAAAACTGATTTAAGGCTATACTCTCTAGCCTAATCGTAATTCTTCTGAAAGAATTTCTTGACGGATGTTTCCGGTCACTTGGTGACTTCTAGAATGAGGGCGAACGACGCGTTGACGCGTTGACGCGTTGTTGGGCAATAGGGTTCGTCGTATCTCCCTCAATCTCATAAAACCGATTTTCTTACATGGCATGGCGTGTGCGCGATGCGGCCGCTGGCGGGAGGAGAGATTGTGCGCAGACAACAAAAAAACGGTGCCAAGTTCGTTTGGGTCGCGAGTGTCGCAGTGTGGCTTGCGGGATGCGGTGGAGTTCAGATCGGCGACGTACCCACGCCCAAAAACGCGCCGGCCCAAGCCGGCTTGGTCATTTCTCGCTACCTAAACGGTGGGTATCACGGCACGATCAACGACACTCTCAACGATCGGATCGTCGTCTATCAATGGGACTACACGCAGGGAGTGTCTTTGCTTGCGCTGTTGATGCTGGATGATCTTGTGGATGATGTGGACCTCGCGGAGGTTGTGCGAGTCGCGGCGGAGCGCTACGACGAAAGCAACAAGATCAGGCCCGATGGCGGAGATGTGCCTATCGATTACGCAGGTTCGATGTCATACGCAATCCTGATGTATTCCGAATTGACGGAGGATAAGCGATTCCGCGATCAGGCCTTGGAGATCGCACGTTACTTCCACGAAGACGCGCCTCGCACGCCGGACGGTTTGATCGGCTATCACAGCGATCCGAAGCGCGGACGGATCTGGGTTGACGCACTCTTTATGATTGCGCCGCTCATCACACGAGCGGGTGTGATTCTCGAAGACGACGCTTACTTGGATGACGTCGTGGATCAACTATTCGGTTACAGCGCCAAGCTGCGAGACGAACAGATCGGCCTCTACCACCAGGGATGGAATTGGCATGGCGAAGGCGCCTCGCCTGGCTATTGGGGGCGAGCGAACGGCTGGATGGCCCTTGCTCTGGTCGAAGTGCTCGATGCATTGCCTAAAGATTACGAGCGACGCGAGGAAGTTCTATCGCTTTTTCGCGATTTCATGGATCGAGTCGAGTTCTTCCAAGGACCTGGGGGAATGTGGCATCAACTGATCGACCAGCAGTTTGGCGACAGTTATGAAGAAACCTCCTGCACGGGCATGTTCGTTTATGCGATGTGCAAAGGTGTGAACAAGGCTTGGCTCGACGACACGTACCTGGAGACGATTGACCGGGCTCATTCAGGCCTGAGTCGCATGATATCCGTAACGGGTAATATTAGTAATGTTTGTCCGGGCACCTCGACGCAATCTTCCGAGCAGGGGTATTTGGATAAGCGACCACAAACCAACAACGCGCATGGCACCGGGCCTGTGATGCTCGCTCTGTATGGACTGCTCGCGATCGAGGAGGAGGTAGGACCATGACTCCCTCAAAGACGCGATTGGCTCGTACTCTTCTGCCTCTGTGTGCAGTTTCACTGCCGTTCGGTGCCTGCGCTCCTTTGGACGATGCAAGGCCGCTATTCGTCGAGATCTGGATTGATCGCGACGGCTCCCAGGGTGCCGATGGATTGGCCGTAGCGGATATGGACGGTGATGGCGTATTGGACATCGTTAGCGCCTGGGAGAAGGGCGACCAGGTCCGCTTACATCGCCGCGACAGCTTAGGGTTGTGGCGTAGCGAGACCATCGCCGAAGGCGCCGATGTGCGTGGAGCGGAGGATGTTGCGGTTGGCGATTTGGATGGCGATAAGATGCCCGAGGTGGTGGTTGCTTGCGAGAGCGGCCGGGTCACCATCCTTCGTAACATCGACCCATGGGTGACCGACGTGATTCATCTGTCGCGAAATGTGGGGTGTGACAGTTGGATCGACGTCGAGTTGGGCGACGTGGTGGGAGATGATCGCTTGGACATCGTAGCCGCATGCAAAGATGGCGACATGGTAAGCGTGTTTTACGCTAATGATGATGTTCCGGTCGCCGGCTCATCCATGAATCGGATGGACATTGCCGTAAAAGACAGGGATAAGGCTAGTTGTGTACTTCTGCACGATTTCGATCAAGACGGCGAGTTGGACATTGTATCTGGCGCGCGCAACGAAAACACGGACAGCATTGTCTGGTTTGAGAATCCCGGGCGAGAGAGCGTCACGCCGGTTCTTTGGTCGAGGCATGCAATCGGGCAAATGGACGACGTATTCTGGATGGATATCGGAGACATTGACGGAGATGGTTTCGTAGACCTCGCCGCCAGCTTGTGGCGTGAAGGCGAATTTGCGTGGTTCGAAATGGGCGAGGACCTACGCGAGCGCTGGAACAAAAACGAGCTGGCGGCCTTCGAGAATACCGACGGCGCAGGCGTGAAGATCGTCGACTTGGACGAGGACGGTCAATCGGAGGTTGCGCTGACAACCTACAACAACGGCCGATTCACCATCATGTGGGAGACTGCGGTCGAGAAATTGTTCGTACCTACAACCATATCGAATCCGGGCGGCCAACTTGACGTGATCCGTTACGTCGATCTCGACAGCGACGGTCTGACGGACTTCCTTACGACTATTGATGGTCAAAATGATGGAATTCTATGGTACAGACGCATTCGGTAAGGCTTCAGTAGTTTCGGTTTTCAAAATCTCGTGAGCCTCAAAACAAGGTTGCGGCAGCCACGTACAACAAGAGGGTGGCAATCAGTATCATGCCGAACGACCTTTGGGGTGAAAAGATTATTCAATTCCCCAAAACAGCGTACTAAAAACGTCTATGAAGATGATAACGGATATTGGTCCGTCAATCACAATCGTAACCGGATTGAATTGCCAGGCCTGGGCGTATCCAAGGTTTAAAAGACAGTGGGGCGTGCGTAGCGAGCCACGCCCGGGACACTTGAGATCAAGCCACGATTTTGTGGGGCAAGTCGGTATGAACGCTAAGATTGAACGATGGCGGGAAGTTAGCTCCTGCGGTTAATCCGAACACCGGTTCTGTGGATTTTGGGGTTTAGCTTTCGTTGTAAAAGCATGACCTGCGTAAGAAAGTGCGATGGATGGCTTTCTGTGTGCAGATTTGCGCCCGATCCACTGATCGATCGGAAGTGGTGCAGCTTCGGTGTTGTTTGGTGCTAGAGCAAGCTCTAGCCAGGTGTAGCGTCGGACACCGTGTTTTGTACTGCTGGAACGTCGGCATGGAGCGCTACGTTTGGATTGAAACTGCTATAGATAAACTTTGCGTAAGTAGTCAGTTCCGAAGGCGGGCGAAAAAAGGGCGCCAGGTCTCTCGCCTTCATCGCGAACCTGACGCCCTTTCTGTGCTTTGATTGTCGAATCTTATTTCTTCTTCGGCACGGGGCGACGTTCCCGCTCTCTTTTCTGCTTGGTCTCGGTCGCCTTCTTCTTGTCGTTGTCGGATTTATTTGACTTTGATTTTTCGTACTTTTCCTTTTGGGCGGAAGTCAGTTGAGCGATCAACGCCTGCTCCATTTCTGTGAAGTGCTGATAGACGGGTTTGAGTAGTTCCTTCTGCTTTTGTTCAGCCTCGGCGATCGCCTTGCGGTCTTTGTCTTTTCGCGCTTTCTCGTAGGCGGCGCGGGCTTGAGCGATGTTCGATTCGTTGGAGCTTAGGTAGCTATCTGCGCGGCCTTTGTACTGACGAAGGATCGAACGGGCAGTCGTGATCTGCGCGGCGTCCAGTTCGCAATCTTTGATGAATTCTTCGACAAACGTGGTAAACATATTTGAATTCATGCTGCCGCGGCCCGATTCCCTGGGAAGGTCCGGCTTACGTTCGCTAGGCAGTCCTGGCGGCGGCATCTTGGGTTTGTGGGGTTCATCCGGATAGAGTTCGGGCGGCGGAAAAACGTTGTTCCGCATCGCATTGCCTTCCTTCGCCGCCTTGAGATTGTCGTGTACGCTGTCGAACTGCCTGCGCATAAGCTGCAAGTCGAAGTCGTGGAGCTTCTGCTGCTCAGGCGTGAGGATGGTACGCCATTCGTCCTGATGGGAGAGGATCGCTTTCTCAGCTTTTTGGGCCAGTGGGATCGCGGAATTTGCCAGTCGTCTCGCTTCTTCGGGATCGTCGGGCAGTTCGCCGATCAACCGGCCACTCATAAGTTGACGAATGACGGGCCAAACATCTTCGCTGTTCTCGCGCAGGAAGCGGTTCACGCCATCTTTTAGCATTTGCTCGGTGTAGTCGACCTGCGCGTCGTTGAGGTTGTAGCGCACACCGACGTTGATGGCGACCTGTTCGAGAATTTGTTCGATGTTGAGGAATTCCGGTTGGTTCTTGTTGCGACTTTGCGCGGATGTGGAGGAGGTCGACATCACGCAAACTACGATGAGCACCAGGCTGGTAAGTGCTGGTTTGACTTTCGTTCCGAATTTCAGCATGTTTTGACTCACTTGAGTTCCATCTCGTGGTAGCTAATCTACCCGCGTGCAAAGCGGGTAAGGTACAATCGCGACGGTCAGTCTTGCCGTTCGCGTTCGATAACAAAGCTGTTGTGGTGGGTGCCTTCGATTTGGAAATCGACATCGATGCCGTTTCGTTGCCGACGGGACCCAGTCCACCCACGCCTCAATTAATCATAACCGCCGTCACCTGTCCAGGTTGCATCCTTCGTTGTTTCAGGAAGTTCGGTATCAGGCTGCGTGCTGGTTTGGCTCGAATTCGGTGGAATTCCTGTGAATTATCCGTTTTGCCGCTTGCTCACCTTGCGGTTTGTGTGATTGGGCAGCGAGATTTTTGACCCATGGCGGAATGTCATGCGACGCGGATCGACCGGCGGTTTGGAGTCGATCATCGGCTTGGCGAACGTTCGGCGGATTTTTTCGAAGATCAGCAAGTTGGAATGCTTTTAGTGCTTTTGCCGTAAAGGTTTATCCTCGCTTGACAAAAAAACCGGCGAAGAAAGCGAGAAAGTGGCGGGACATGTAGCGGAGCCGCAACCGCCAGAATTTCCTGGAAAAATCCTGAAGCATCGTATTGGAGGGATCGGTTTGGAGCGCAATGGTAAGCATGGCCTTGGCCTGGCGGTACTGACCAAGTTCTAAATGTGCCAAAATAGCCTTGTATTGAGCGAGAATGTAATTGGGCTGTGCTTTAACCGCTTCGAGACAATGTTCCAGGCCTCTTTGATATTCTCGCCTTTTGAAAAAACAAACAGCCAAATGGTGATGAGCAACCGGATGCTGCGGCTCGGTCGCGAGTACTTTACGAAATTGGTCGGCTGCCAATTCGCCCTTGTCGAGGGCGAGAAGCGTATTACCTAGCAAGAGCTTCGCAGAGACATCGTCTTCGTTACGATGGGCGGTGTCCTCGAGGTGTTTGCGGGCATCCTCGTACCGCTCCAGGTGAACCAGCGCTTCAGCGTACCTCACGTCGAACCCGGGAAAGTCTGAATTGGGGTCCATGGCCATGATGGCCTGGAAGTGTTCAAGCGCCTTCGCGGGTTCTTCAAGTGCCAATTCAAGGCGAGCGAGTTCGAAATGCGCGTCGAGGTTGTCCGGCTCCAGATCGAGAATCTGTTCGAATTTGGAGCGAGCAGATTCGAAATCGCTTGCTTCGAGAGCTAATTCCGCAAGTTCAAAAATCAGGTCAGGGTTGCCGGGATCCTCACGCAATTCGGCTAGCAGATGCTGTTTGGCGATTTCAGGTTTACCCTGTACACGATGAGCCCGCGCGATGTTCTGCCGCACGCCTGGGTACTGCGGATCAATCTGAAGTACGCGGTTCCAGCAGTATAACGCTCGTTCGGTTTGGCCTCGCGTTGCGAGCGATGAACCAATGTGGAAGAAGCAATGCGGGCAATCCGGCTCGAGTTCCTGCGAGAGGTAAAACATTTCCTCCGCCTGATCATGCCGGCCTAGTAGTGTGTAAATGCTGATGCGGTTGCAGTAAGCAGGTTCGAAATCGGAATCCTGGCGAGCCAATTCTTCGAAAATATTGAGCGCCTCTGAGAAACGTTCCAGTTTGGCGAGATCGACACCGAGGGCGATGGAGACTTCGGCGTCGTCGGGATCCAGGTCCAACGATTGGCGGTAGGCACGAATCGCTTCTTCGGTGCGACCTAGTTCATCCAGTAAGAAGCCGTGATGTGCATGCCAGGAAGCGTTATTGGGATTGATCTCAAGCGCCGCTTCGATTTCCCGCAGCGCCTCCTCCCAGCGATGAGATTCGGAGAGCTGCTGGGCTCGTTCCACGCGCTGCTCGGCATCAAACCAGTCGTTCATGTCATCCTCTCTGGGTCGGCCCGCCTACCACCTCTTCTAGTATCGGTCCGAACGTTCATGCCAACCCGTGGGAATTGTACGGGCAATCGCCGCTTACGGCACGTTAATTCTACGCAGTTTATCGGGCATGTTCCATGCCCTTATACAGCAGAAGTACGCAATTGAAGGTGTAGATGTTCTGGTGGGGGTATTTCGTCCATTTTTTTGGGGCTTGTCGCGACGAGAAGTCACGGAACTTGCTGGAGTCAGGCGAACGTGAAGATCGGGTGAAATTCCCAATTGTACCTGCCAGGCTGGGCATCGGTTCTCGGTCAGTCTCGAATACTTTTTCTCATTGACAGGCAAGTGTGCGTTTTTCGGACATGTGCCCTGTCAAAAAAACATAAATCCAGCTGCTTGTTTCATGCATCACATGCCGGCGGATAAGTGAGGAGGGAAAATGAACGGCATTAAAGAAAAGAGAAATTGATCCATGGGCAGGTGTAG
This sequence comes from Phycisphaerae bacterium, assembly GCA_028282665.1. GTDB lineage: Bacteria > Planctomycetota > Phycisphaerae > UBA1845 > UBA1845 > JANQHN01. Next base: position 7,092 of record JANQHN010000349.1, read on the forward strand.
ATGATAGACGCCACGTGTGCCAAGCCGTCCCTTAGCCCGCCATCATGCTCCCTGAGCCGATCTGTATCGCGGAAGGCGGCACGTTCTTGGGCGAGAACATGACGTGCTTCCAGAATCCGTGTGACGAGTAGCAAAAAGTCTCGGGGATTTAGCGGTCGAGCTAATCAGTTTGATGCGTGAACCGGGCGGCCCGATTCGAGAGAGTCGGGTCGCTTGTTTAGTTGTTGCGCTGCGCGTTTCGGATGCTAACCGATCAAACTGCACGCAAGGCGTTTTGTTTACAGATCCCACACGCTTCCCGTGTTTCCCCACCCAACGCCTGGGAGAGGTTATCTCGTGAGTGCCGTGAGGAACCAAAGGTTTTGCTACGCCTTGCGCAGGGCTAGGGTCAGCACCTTGCCGTCGATTTTCACCTCGGTTGTGGCGAGAATGTTTTCGATTTCTGTCTGTGCGAGGTCGATGGCGAGCGTTTCCTGTTTGATGTATTCGCCGCAAGTCGTTATCGCATCGTCGATGAGGTCCGCGTCACTGGTGATGCTGAGGTGGATGCGGTCGGCGATGTCCAGGTCCGCCTCCTTACGCAGGTTTTGAACATTGCGGACAATGTCACGAGCGATGCCTTCCGCCTTGAGCTCCGCCGTAATGCGGGTATCGAGCGCCACTGCGGTACCGTCGTGGGTCGTCCCCGTCCAGCCTTCGAGCCATTCGTTCGACGTTTCGAAATGTTCGGCAGTCAGGCTCAGTTTTTCGCCATCTACCTCGACAACGACCTGATTGTTCGCTGCGAGTTCAGCGGCAATTTTCGGGCCACCCATCGCATCGAGGCCGGCCATCACCGCCTGACCCTGCCGGCCGTAATGCTGGAACACCATCGGTTTGATCGGTGTGGCGTAGGCGGTGAACAGGTCTGCTGCCGCGTCCTTGGCGGTGACACTCTTGACGTTCAACTCTTCAAGGATGTGATCTTTGAACTGCTCGACTGCCCGCCGTTCGGTGTCATCTTTTGGCACTACGACGAGTTCGGCGAGCGGCTGGCGTACCTTGAGCTTGGATGTCGTGCGCACGTGACGAGCCAGCGATACGATTCGCAGGAGCGCTGCCATACGGTCGGATAAGCCCTTATCGATCAATTTTTCATCTACCAGCGGATAATCCGCCAGGTGGATGCTTTCCGGCGAGCCGTCGATCTGTTTGGCGACTAGATTCTGGTAGATGCGCTCGGTGACAAACGGGATGATCGGAGCCATCGTTTTGCACAGTGTCACGAGCACTTCGTAAAGTGTCTGGTAGGCTGCCAGCTTGTCGGTATCACCCTGGCTTGCACCTCGCCAGAAACGCCGCCGGTTGCGGCGGATGTACCACGTGCTGAGATCATCCAGGAATCTTCGCAACGTCGCCGTGATTGGTGGCAGGTCGTAGGTATGGAACTGCGTATGTACATGCTGTACGGCCAACTGCAGGTCGGAGAGAATCCAGCGGTCGATATCCTGACGTTCTTCGACGGGCACGGGCGGCGCAGCGGGGTCGAATTCGTCCAGCCGTGCGTAGTTGCAGAAGAAGGCGTATGAGTTCCACAGTGTCATGAGCACGTGACGGCGCACCTCATCCGCCGGGCTTGAGGTGACCTTGCACAGCGGTTTGCCTTCGACGGTGGTGGTGATCTTCTCTCCGTCCGGGCCTTCGACCTCGACCGTCTCGTTTGGATGACGGGTGCCAAAAGGCAGGTCGACGGTAGGTGGCTGGGCGCAGAACATCCAACGCATGGTGTCTACGCCGATCTCTTCCGCCGCTTCCTCGAACCAGATGGCTGTGCCATCGGACTTGTGCATGACCTGGCGATTCTCGTCGAGCACTAGCGCGTGACCGAGCAGATTCTTAAACGGCGGGCGCTTCTTGTTTTTCCCCAGTTCCATCATCGTGCTCATGGCGAGGATGGCGTAGAACCAGTTGCGAAACTGTCCGGGGAAACATTCTGTGATGAGGTCAGCGGGAATCCACTTCTCCCAGTATTTACGGTCGGTGTTGTATCGCGTGGTCGAATACGCGACGATGCCTGCATCGAGCCAAGGGTTACCCACGTCCGGCACGCGAGAAGCGATTTCGCCGCAATTTTCGCATTTGATTTTGATCTTGTCGATGTAGGGGCGATGGGGAGAGTGGCCGTCGAATTTTTCCCAGCCCTCGACGGCGCGTTCCTTGAGTTCGTCGTATCCGCCGATGACGTCGAAGTGACCGCACGCGTGGCATTCCCAAATGGGTAGCGCCAAGCCCCAGAATCGCTTCTTCGAAATCATCCAGTCACGCATGGAGCCCAACCAATCGAGTTCACGCTCCAAGCCGCGCATGGACGGTGGAAGCCAGTTGACCCGCTGGGCCATTTCCTTGATTTCCTCGCGCCAATCCATCGAGATGTACCACTCATCGACCAGTCTAAAGACGAGCGGGTCGCCGGTACGCCAACAGTGCGGATAGATATGTGGGTACTCCTCGGCTGCGACCAAGAGTCCCTTTTCCTTCAGGTTGGCGATGATCGCATCAGCGGTTTCGTGATCGGCGGCGCGCATTCCCGTGAACGGTCCGAATCCTTCAACAAACCGGCCGGCCTCGTTGAGCGGCGCGATGGCGACGAGCTTGTGTTCCTTGCCCCATGCATGGTCGACATCACCGCAACCGGGGGCGGAATGAACGATGCCGGTTCCCTCGCCGGCGACGACGTAGGCGTCTCCCTTGGCGTCTTTGCCTGGATCGAACACGCGGTGCCCCTCGGCGCCACCAGGCCAATCTCGCTGATCCTGCGCGAGGATATCGAGCGGTTCGGCGAATCCACCTTTATGCTGCTGCGCGGGAAGTTCATCGAACGGTCCGTCATAGGTCCATCCGATCATGCCTGAGCCCATGATCGTGCCTTCGATCTCGTATCCACCTTGTTCCTTGAATACCTGATCGATGGTCTTGAGTTTGGGAACGTCCTTAGGCCAAGGCTTGCCAGCGAATCCCTCTTTGAATTCCTTCTCGAGGCGTTGGAACTTGAGGTTTTCAGCAGCGAAGTAATAGAGGGCTCCGTCTTTTTTCGCGCGGAGTTTTACGTATTCCAGATCGGAACTGACCGCCGCTCCGGTGTTTGAGGTCAATGTCCAAGGGGTGGTCGTCCAAACCAATAAGTATTCGTTCTCGCGACCGCGGATGGGAAAACGCACGAACACCGACGTGTGGCTGACGAGCTTTCGGCCTTCGGCAATCTCCATGTGCGAGTAGGCGCTGCCCGCTCGCCCCGACCAAGGCATGACGTCTGTACCTTTGTAGAGATAGCCGTTCTCGTGGCACTTTTTCAAGAAGGACCAGATCGTGTAGTTGTTTTCATCCGCCATCGTGTAATACGAATCGGACCAGTCCATCCAGTAGCCGAGTCGCTTGGATTGTTCCGCCTGGATTGCGGAGTACTTTTGGACACGGGCTTTGCACGCTTCGGTGAATTTGTCCAGGCCGAAGTTGATGATATCGTCTTTGGTGAGGAATCCGTGTTCGCGTTCGACTTCGACCTCGACCCACAACCCCTGACAGTCGAAACCATTTTGATAGCGAAGGTCGTGTCCGTTCGCAGCGAAGTATCGTTGGAAGGCGTCCTTGTAGGTTCGTCCCCATGCGTGGTGTACACCCATCGGATTGTTGGCGGTAATGGGGCCGTCGAGGAATGACCAAGTCTTCTTGCCCGCATTTTTTTTGCGGAGTTTCTCGAACGCATCAATTTCCTGCCACAGCTTGAGAACGCGTCGTTCAAGTGCGGGGAAGTCCACCTTTGGATCAACCTTTTCGAACGCCATCGACTGCTCCTTCGACCTTATTGCCGATTGGGCATACCGCAACAAACCCGAGCGTCAACTCGGAATACCCGGAATCCGACGGACGGATTCTCACAAAATACGAAGCGGGCACTATATCGCGCCTGGAGGCGGAATTGAACCGGTCCGGATGTGTGTGTGGAATCTTTGTTCCGAGAACGCGACCTGCCCCCGGAAACCGTACCACGTACTATGTTAGTCCAACACCATGTTCGGGAATCTATAGCGTAGCTGGCCGCGGTCGCCCCGAATTCGACTGTTTCCGGGACCGAGGGCTTCTAGCCCAGCGCACTGTGCGGTCGAATCGTGTTGTACTCCACCCGCCACATCGATGGCCAGGCATTCCCGCGTGTACTCGATGATATTTGCGAGTACACGGTTCATATTGGTTGGGACGTAACGGATTGATGATCACAGGTAGTGATTCATTTTCGTTTCGCAAATTGCACAGCCAGCGCCAGGTGTCGATGAAGCTGACGCGGTCCGGTTCGACCGTATTGCGCGTTGCCACATCCTGCATCACTGTACGCATCAGGTTGCAGACCGGCGCAAACATCAAAGTTTATTGATGTAACGTCGTTGCGCATGGGGGTCGCCGGTGCACGTTTCGCTCGATAACTGCGCGAGTCCGAGCGTTTTGAGGACCTCATACTGTTCCGTGACATGGATGACTGTGCGCAGCGACCGGGCGTCGAAGTTGGCACTGCCGTGCAAGCTGCTGCGCCCAATCACTGCAGAATGAGTGTGATTAGCAACAGTACCCACATTCACTTCACTGCGGTGGGTGCTTCTTGATGATTCGTCGTAAGGACCGAGTCGGACTCGTTGCATCCCTCGATGACTTCAACTAGGTTCTGCACACTCTCTTTTAGACATACCGCCTGCGCATTTAGTTCTTCCGAAGCCGAAGCAGATTCTTCGGCGGCTGCGGCATTTCCCTGTGTGTTGGAGTCCATCCTCGATACGGCGGTGGAAACCTGTTCTACGCCCTGGGCTTGATCCGTGGTCGCTTTTGCGATCGCCCCGATGAGTTCGCTGATTTCATCCACATCGGTAACAATCTTGCTGAGCGCCTCACCGACTTCACCCGCGACAGTGGCGCCTTCTTTTGCCCGGTCGAC
>JANQHN010000011.1 GCA_028282665.1 Phycisphaerae bacterium
CCACACCGTGCTTCGAATACTGGGTACTCCTCCTTTTCGAAGAATGCGCCGCTCCGGCAGAAAACTGCGAAGCAGTTACTCGCACACTAAAGCGGAAGCACTTTGCTAGCTATGACAAGGGGAAATGCAGCTTTATAGATGTCGTGGGCAACGTTCACAATGCCAGAAATCGCGCAAGAAAACTGCGCGAAAGAAGAATCAGCGACGAACCCTTTCCGGAGAATCACAACCCCTGCAGTGAAATCTACAGGCTTGTTGATGAGATCCTTGGAGCTTGGATCAAGAATGGCGTAAACGACTAGAGCAAGCTCTAGCCAGGCGTAGCGTCCGACACCGTGTTTTGTACTGCCGGAAAGTCGACATTCAACGCAACGTTTGGTTTGAAACTGCTATAATAGCCTCATCTATCGCTTCGCGCAATCCATTTGTTCGGTTTTTGGTAGACCATTTCTGTGCGATTTGATCATTCCGAGCGGTCTGCTAAAATAGCAGTTTCTGTTTGCTGAGACGGTGCTGGATGGGTGGTTTGGCTTGATCCGGCCCAGGATTGGTTTTGCTAAACGATAAGAGGATTGTTATGCCACGACCGACAAAGGCCTTTCGCCGCATGAAAGTCAACGCGGCCGCCGCGTACAAGCGAGGCGATCGCAAGGAAGCCTACGAACTCTGGCAGAAGGCTTCTGACGGCCTGAAAGAGCATCAGGCGAAGAAACGCAACAAAAAGAAAGCCACAGGCGAAGCAGGCGACGAATAGTCGCCCTCATTTTTGACTGTTTAGTGCGGCCTTGCATACTCTCGCGCATCCTGAGGCGATGCGCTTTTCTTATGCGCAATCCATCCGCAGCCCACGACTGTAGAAAGCTATTCGTTTGACGTATGGGTCCAACAGTGCAGTTCGTTATCGATCTGAATGATCAGCGCGTCATCCGCGAACAAGATCGCTTGCACAGCTCGTTCCGTCGCGCCGGGCAGTTTTCTCATTCCACCTTCACGCGGCACTACACCGCTCGCCTCTCGATGGTCGTAGAACAAAACGGCGCTGTCATCTACATTCGCGCTCGCTGGAATATGGATCGCAGCGACGTAAGCATCCGTAACCACGCGACGCAGAAAGCGCGGACTCCTTGGAGTCGTCCCTTCCCACAGTACGTTTCCACTTACTTTATCTAAGGCGGCGACAGATCGCTCGGTCGAGGCAATGACCGCACCACTCTCAAGCGAAAGCGTCAATCCCAGATCGGATGCGGGCGTTACCCGGTTGGACTGCCAAAGTTGTCGCCCATCCGACAGGCTGAGCTTGCGTACCGTAAGACCGTCTGAAGAGAGGTACATCGTGTCGATATCGACAAGTGAGGCGGCACTGCGTACCATGCCGTCGAGCAGCGTGCGCCAACGTCGCCCACCGGTATCGATGTCGTAAGCGACCACCGACTGCGATGTCACCAAAATGATTTGATCGTCCAACGTGACCACAAGGTCGTTGATCGGCGGTGTTTCGTCTGTGGGGATACGGGCAATTTCCTCGCCGGTTGCCGTCGATAGTACAATCAATTCAATTCGCGAATCCGCCACTATATAAAACGCGACAAACAAGTCAGACAGATGCAAATGCCCAGCCGGTCCATCGCTATAGCGTTTCTCCCACAGCAGCTTTCCGGACGCGAGATCCACACAAGCCGCCTCGCCGCCGCCCCGCACGCTCGCCAATTTCGATCCGTTGACCGTGTGCAGGCGATATGGGTTGCTCCGTTCCCAGTCGGCCAATTCGTCATCCATCGATTCCGGATAAGAGCCCACTGTCCAAAGCGGTTGGCCGTCGCGCGCGTCCAGCGCAAACACTTCATACAGAGTCGTAAACACCGCCATTTCCCGTGTCGCGATAAGCAACTCAGCACGCCCCTTGTGCACGTTCCCGCGCTCCCACAACATTTCACGAAGCCTGGAATCGTAGGCAAGAATCCTATCGTCCTTGAATAGATAGACTTTGCCCCAATCCATTGTGGGATCATCGCCGAACCAGGGGACCAAGAGTGTGGCGCCTTCCACCGATTCAACGACTGCGCTGTTATCCAAAGGCAATATCACTGCAGGTCTGGATGGTTCGATGAGCGATCGGATGTTTGCAAGTCGCGATCGATACTCGGTAAGGGGGACCGGCCTCCCGTCCACAAGAACTGTTGCCTGTGGATGTTCGCGCACAGCTTTGGTGAGCCAACGGTAGGCGTACTTGGTAAGCCCGGCAGCCTCGTATTCATCTGCGATGCGCCGCATAAGCTGCGGTGCATCGGGTGAGCCCAGACGCGTGTGGTAGGCGGCGGTCAGACGGCGAGCGGCATCTTCATGTTGCCCGGACTCGCTGAATATCTTCGCGAGCACAATAAGAGCGTCTGTCGCAGCAAGGCTGTTGGGGTACGTTTCCCAGACCCTCGCGAGCAATCCTCGATCGCGCGACTGCTTGGCTTGGATGAACAAACTTGCGGCTTCGTTTTCGAAACGCCCGAAGACGGCGCGACCGTGCTGGTCGATCATCTCGTCGATGCGTTCTTTCGCGTAACGCCCGGCGTCCATCGACCCACTCAACGTTTCCGAAACAGGCCTGTTGCTTAGTGAGCGGTCGCGAAGAATCTGCTGCAGGATCCCCACGCCGAATTCCACGCGGCCCATAGTAACGTATAAATCTGCAAAGCGGAGACGATACGCCAAGTGTTCCGAAGGAGTCGGGGCCGCTTGGGATGCGATTGCGTACAGCGCATCCAACTTTTCCACAGCCAACTGATCGCGACGCGACATCGTTGAAACGAATCGCATGGCGTCCTCGTAGAACCGGGTCCGCAAATCAGAATCAAGTGGTGCGACAAGACCGCCCGCCCGGCGGACCGCCTCTTGAAGGGCTTCGAGTCCATCCTCAAAACGAAGAGAATTAAGGGCCATCTCCGCCATCTTCAACGCTGGAACCGGATCACTGGGCGCTGCCTCCATCGCCTTTCGCAATTGAGCCCAGATCTGCTCCAACGCGACGTAGGCAGATACCGTGCGATCACTGGCAACGATCAGCATATCATTAAGCGCAACGACGTTTCCACCTCGGCCTTCCGCGTCCCACGGCAATGCGGTGCGTGTCCCCGTTTTCGCGTCGAAAGACAGCAAATGTTTTTCGGTCGGAACGAGCAGACGATCTGTAGTCAACGCGCCCCTGCCTGTCAGTTCTTCGCCCGCCGGCATGGACGATCGCCAAACCAGTTCGTCCTCCCCGATGTCGTAACAAACAAGCCGACTTCCCGCAACGAATAAATGATCCCCGGAAACACCGAGCAACGAATGCGGACTTTCAAGACGATCTCGATTCACCGAACGAACGAGTTCACCGTTTTCCGCGTCGAAAACCAACACACGCTGCGTGTCGGTCGGCATACAGATGATCTTCGAATCGGTGTGGATCGTCGGGTTCAGCATCCAGGATGCCGTGGGTTGAAACACAAAGCCCATTGACGGATCGCCGGTCGCACCCCGTTCATAAAATCTCAGCCAACGAACCAACCCCGTCTGCGCGCTGACGGCCACGACCGTTCCGAGGTTCGTACATATGTAAACGGTATCACCGAACAAAGCAGGCACCGTCGTAGTCAGCTGCTGTGAACCGTATGTACCTGTCGAAGCGCTCCCCAAGTGAGTTTTAAACAGTAATTGCCCGCTTCGTGCGGATAAACCTAACAAATAACAATCTTCGAAACCGAACGATCGACGCCGCCTCGCGACAACATACAGTCGGTCCTGATGAACCAACGGAGCGGGGTCAAAGGCAACTTTATCGTCTTCCAAACCCAGGCTTGTGTGGTTAAGCCGCCAAATCGAATCACCATTGCGCGTGTCAATGCAAACCAAATCAGAAGAATCGACACGTCCCTCATAGCCGTAATACGATCCCCCACGTTCGGAAAAAACGGTGTACATTCTGTTCCTCGCAACCGTCAGGCCATGCCAGGAAACAGCATTGCTCTCCCATTCACTGCTCGATCCGCCATCCTCAGCGCCTACTCGCCAACGCAGCCCGCCGTCTTTCAAGTCGATAGCAGCAAGCTCGCGCTTTCGCTGCATATACAAGACACCATCCGAAATCACCGGATTGATCGAAGCGCTTCGACGCTCGCTATTTTCAAACCAGAACGGATCAACGGATCGATCCATCGCCCGATCTGAATCCCCCTCCGCGCCTCGATACCGCCAAAGCAACCCAAGTTGTTGCACTTGCGAGGCCGTTGTTTGCGATCGCGAAACATTCCCTGCGTAGGTAGGCCAATCCTGAACTACGGATTCTTCATTCACGGAATCGAACCGTTCCTCGACAATTCGTAACGCCTCATCAAGAGCAACACGCTGCCCAAGAAAATCCAACGCTAAGCGCTCGCCCTCCCAGTCCGCCTCGGCGTTTTTTCCTTCGATAGCGCTCATGATTGCCAATTTGGCACGAACCGTTTCGCGAAACCGTGCAGCGTCAGGATGATCCTCCAGAACGCGAGCATACAATCGACGAGCGAGTGTGAAATCGCCTGCCTCCAAAGCCAATTGCGCGAGTTCGTCCGCAAGCGGTGCAGCGCCCGTAGTGCAGAAATAGCGCTCAAATGCAACAAGAAGTCGCTGCTGATTGGCTGGCACAGAAGGATGCGCTTCGCGAATGGCTTCAAGGTCACGATCGTAAAGCGCTCGATACGCCCGAATTCCATCCCTAGGCCAATTCGAAATCAGATCACTGATGTGCAGAACGATGGAAACGTATGCACCATCGCTGACGGGGTACAGCTTTTCCCCTGCACGAATGGAGACGTTTTGCAGGATGCGGGCAGCCTCCGTCCAATCATTCCGGCGAGCAAGTTGCTTAGCTTCAGCTATCGCGTCCACCGCTTCGAAGCTGTCATCAATATAGACATCCGCTTGACGCTGCTCGGAAACTGCAGGGGCATTTAGTCCTTGATCCTGCCCTACCGCAGCCTCCGCGCACATCAAAATCGAAACGGCGGCAGTTGCGCACCAAACAATCATCAATCCGCATTGCCGCTCAATACCCAGTTGTCTTGCATCTTGTCGCATCGGATTCCCCAATGCCTCATCATGCATCCACCATTCGCATCATCTCGATACGTACTTATCGATCAACAGCGCGTAGTGCTCCTTCAATTCCGCGCTTAACTTCGAGACATCCGTCCAAAGTGCAAGTTTCAGTGCAGAATGGCACGCGCAGTTTTCATGTTCACTCGCAACCCTTGGGAGAGCGGCTTTGATGAGCGTAACGGCGTTGTCGGTCGCGCGTTTCAAATTTGCGAGCACCGATTCGAGCACGGACTCGCCCTCGCCGACCTCCTCGTGAAGCCTCCAACAATCATAGTCCGTACCAAGGGCCACCATCGAGTAACAAATCTCCGCTTCGCGAGCCAACTTCGCCTCGGGCATTGCCGTCATACCAATGACATCGCCGCCCCACGCACGATGCATGTGCGACTCCGCTTGCGTGGAGAATTGTGGTCCTTCCATGCACACGTACGTGCCTTTTTCGTGAACAGTTGTTTCCACGGAAGAGGCGGATTCGTACAGAATCTTACGAAGTTCCGTGCAGAACGGATTGGCAAGTTCGACGTGCGCGACGAGTCCTTCGCAATCAAAAAACGTACCGGAGCGTCGATACGTCTTGTCGATCGCCTGATCGCACAGCAACAAGTGGCCTGGCTCGACTTCTTCCCGTAGACTCCCTACCGCACCGCTCGCAAGGATCGACTTTACGCCCAACTTTTTCATTGCCCAGATGTTGGCGCGGAATGGGACCGCCGAGGGATGAACCCGATGTCCCGCACCATGACGAGCGAGAAACGCTACCTTCACTCCCTCCCACTCGGCAAGAACAGGTAAGTCGCTGGGCAAGCCATACGGCGTATTCAACTTCACCGGTTCTCCGCCTTGTGCCAACAGGATTTCTCCAAGCCCCGTTCCTCCGATGATGCCCACGTCTGCCCTAATCATGTCATTCTCTCGTTCGTGCTCAACTGTTTGTCCATAGCTTCTCACCAATGATGACGACCGCTTAAGCCTAACGGATGATTCTACACATCAACACACCTAAAAAACCACGCCTATTGCGTTTAAACGCAGATCGAAACCTCGGCTGGCGAATGTGGCATGATACATGCATCTCGCGAGCGTGGGAGCAGTCACGAAGTGGGTTGAATTTGGCGGGGGGGGTTGTTTATACTACGCATCCAACACCCCACAGTGGGTCGCGCACGCACATGCCGACCGCTCCAGGTGGCCCGTCCGGGCTTTGGAAAAGACGCTTATCTGATTGCGTAAGCCGATTGTAACCGTTTTCGAGAGGAAACCGCGATGAACGTACGAACACAGGTTGATTACTGCAAGCTCAATGGTAACGATCATGTAGAACTCGTCGAGCGCGTGGCGGCGCACAACTACCACCCCCTGCCTGTGGTCGTAAAGAAAGCGGAAGGCGTGTGGGTCGAGGATGTGGATGGCAAGAAATACTTGGACATGCTCGCCGCCTACTCTGCGGTCAACTTCGGCCATTGTCACAAAGAACTCATTGACGCGGCCAAAGCGCAGCTCGACAAAGTCACACTCACGTCCCGCGCTTTCCATAACGACCAACTCGGACCACTCTGCGACGAACTGGCCGAACTGTGCGAGATGGAAATGGTCCTGCCGATGAACACCGGCGCGGAGGGCGTGGAGACGGCGATCAAGACCGCCCGCAAGTGGGGCTATGAGAAGAAAGGCGTCGCGAAGGATAAGGCGAAGATCATCTGCTGCGCCGAAAATTTCCACGGCCGAACGACAACGATTATCAGCTTTAGCACCGATCCGACTTGCCGCGAGAATTTTGGCCCGTTTACTCCCGGCTTCGAAGTCATCCCGTACGGCGAGATCGACGCACTTAAGGGCGCGATTGACGAAAACACGGTCGCCTTTCTGGTCGAACCCATTCAGGGCGAGGCAGGCATCATCGTTCCACCAGCCGGCTACTTGCAGCAGGTGCGCGAAATCTGCACCGAGCGGAATATCCTCTTTATCGCAGACGAGATTCAAGCAGGACTCGGCCGTTGTGGTGCCACATTCTGCTGCGAGACGGAACCGGTCAAACCCGACATGTACATCCTGGGCAAGGCGCTAGGCGGCGGTGTTGTGCCGATTTCTGCGGTTGTATCGAGCAAGAATATTCTGGGTGTGTTCACGCCCGGTGTGCACGGCAGCACGTTCGGCGGCAATCCCCTTTCGTGCGCGGTCGCCCGAAAAGCGGTCGAAATTCTCAAACGCGGCACATACCAGGAAAATGCCAAAAATATGGGTGCGTACCTGTTCGAGAAGCTTCGCTCGATCAACACGGATAAAATCGCCGAGATTCGCGGTCGCGGACTCTGGGTTGGCGTGCAGTTCAAAGAAGAAGCGGGTAAGGCGCGGAAGTACTGTGAGGCGTTGATGCAGGAAGGCATGCTCTGCAAGGATACGCACGAGCAAGTTATGCGACTCGCCCCGCCACTGTGCATCACCAAGGATGAGTTGGACTGGGCGCTGGAGCGAATGACAAAGGTGTTGAGCTAGCTATCAACTTTTTTGCCCGGTGATTGTCGTTCGTCATTCTTGCGCAGGCGGGAACCCAGGCGATTGCACGTAAAGCCGTTTACACACGCAATGTCGAGTTCCGCGAAGCACCGCGAGCCGACACAATTTCGATTGAAACACAAATTGCGAATCAAATCGCATTTACACTTGGAGATACGAACATGGCGGTAGATCTTAAAGGGCGTCATTTCCTGTCGATGCTGGATTTCACCAAGGAAGAGATTCTGACGGTATTGAAGACGGCTGCCGACCTCAAGAGTGCGGGCGCTCCCGCGGTCGCAGCGGGTGAACCCGTCCAGGCGTTGCCTTTGCAGCACCAGTCACTCGCGATGGTTTTCCAA
>JANQHN010000186.1 GCA_028282665.1 Phycisphaerae bacterium
CGATCGTTGCGATGACTTCCTGCGCGCGTTTCCACACAGCCGATACGTGGGCAACGTGCTGTATCTCAAAGGCACCGCACTGGATATGCGTGTAGATCCAGGTACGTTTCGGCGGACCAAATGGATCCGCTTTTATTCCGACTTTCCCAGGGAGGAATCCGAACACACGTGGCGCATGCTGTACGCCAACATAAGCGAGAACAATCCACTTAGCGCATTTGCACTGTATCGCATAGCCCAGTTGGAAGCGCGGTCAGCGAAAATCGACCGTGCAATCGAACGCCTAACTGCCCTTATCGAACGATTCGACCGCGATCCAGCCAAACCGATCGACGTCGAGGAAGCCAAGGCTGACTTCACTCATCTGCTGCAACGTGAACACCCCGCTCAATCCCTCCACCTACGAATGGGTATACTTCTCCTGAAAGCTCACTCGTTACGCGACCTGCTTCGAGAGAATGACGATCCAATCTACGGTTTTGATCCGCTGTGCGGTTCTTCGTTTGCGCGGTCAGGATTGTCCTACGGATTCCTGGATTGCGACCCGCATACCGAGACTTACGCCAGCCAACTGGAAAATATTCTGCGCACCTACTCCCGGTCTCAGATTGAAGACAACGTCCAACTGGAACTCGCCAAAATCGAGACGGACAATTCCCTCCGCGCGGGTATGCTGCGAGCCATTGTCACAGGAAAGCCTTCGACTCGCCGCGACGCGATTCCTGAGGCGCTTTATCGATTGGGCATGACGTATCGCCGAATGAATGAGCCGATTAACGCCCGGGAAACATTCGAGCGGCTTATTCACGATCACCCAACCTCGATCTGGACCAGGCAGGCCCGCGCGTTTTTATACGTCCCATCCGAATCCACCGGACTATCGCAACCATGACAAACGACAAACCAGCAAAGCACATTATCGTCGCGATTACCGGTGCGAGCGGAGCGGCGTATGCGCTGCGACTCATCCAAACTCTCGTCAATAACCACGCAACGGTTCATCTGATTGTGTCGCCGTATGGTCAGCGGCTGTTCAACGATGAACTGGATATCGGAAGAATCGATGCAAAATCGTTGGGGGTGAACGATTCAATGCGGCTGTGTGTCTATCGACACAATGACGTTGGCGCAACATTGGCTAGTGGCTCATTTTTCACTGACGGCATGATCATTTGCCCTTGCAGCACGAATACAATGGGAGCGATTGCAGCCGGTTTAGGCGACAACCTGATTACCCGAGCGGCTTCCGTTACGCTCAAGGAGAAAAGACGGTTGGTGCTCGTGCCGCGCGAAATGCCGCTCAGCCACATCGACCTGCTCAACGCCGTCAAGCTCAGCGGAGCGGGTGCTGTGATCTGCCCTCCGGCCCCGGGTTTTTACATGCTGCCAAAAACACTTGAGGAGGTTGTCGATTTCGTCGCGGGGAAGCTGTGCGATCTTGTGGGCGTTTCGCACGAACTCAACACGCGTTGGGAAAAGCAGGCGAAACAGCTCTCGACCGATTTGAACAACGATGCCAACACGACCCAAAGGAGCGAATCAGGATGAGCGACGTGATGGGCGCGGTCCGGCTTTGGGCTGACATGGTGAAGTTTTCGCATTCGATCTTCGCGCTACCCTTCGCCGCCATCGCCATGTTCCTCGCAGGAAGCAACATCGAAGGAAGAGGCTATCCCACGCTCATGCAGATTATCCTCATTGTTGTTTGCATGGTTGCCGCACGCAGCGCCGCCATGACCTTCAACCGTATTGTAGACGCAGAAATTGATGCGCGCAATCCACGCACTGCAAATCGCCCACTGCCGGCTAAAAAACTCGGCAGGCCCGCTGCCTACACCATGTTCGTCTTATCCGTATTGACATTTGGCATGGGATGCACAGGATTCTATCTGCTGGACGGCAACACCTGGCCTACCCTGTTGTCCGGACCTGTGTTGCTCTACCTTTGCCTCTATTCGTACGCGAAGCGCTTCACGAAATACTCGCACTTTATTCTCGGATCGGGCATCGCTTTCGCCCCCGTCGCCGCATGGATCGCTATTCACCCTGCGTCGCTCGGTTGGGAAGCTGTCCTATTGATGATCTCCGTCACGTGCTGGATCGGTGGTTTCGACATTATTTACGCTTGTTTGGACATCGAGTTCGATAAACAGGAAGGGCTCCATTCGCTGCCCGCCAAAATCGGCGCGGGGCCGGCGCTTTGGATCGCGCGGCTTTGCCACGCAATCGCTGTGGCCGCCTGGATCGGCCTCGGCATGCTCGCCGATCTTGGTTGGGCTTACGCGATCGGTGTGGTCATCGCGGGATCGTTGCTGGTCATCGAAAACGCTTTGGTACAACCCGGCGATTACCGCAGGGTGAACTTGGCCTTCTTCACGCTCAATGGCGTCATCAGCGTCCTGCTCGCGGGACTTACCATTACGGATATTTTCGTTTAAACGAGCGATATTCGAACGTGCGACCGGTCCGTCGCGACTGCTTAAGGTAATTCACCTCTTCACTTTCAAAGATCCACAGCCGCCCATCGCCACTATAGCAGTTTCAATCCAAACATAGCGCTGAATGTCGATTTTCCGGCAGTACAAAACACGGTATCGGACGCTATACCTGGCTAGAGTTTGCTCTAACTGTATGGAACGGGGACAACTGCGGCAGGTGTTTGGATCGCATGGCGACACGGCGGGTCAATCCGTATTCGCAGTAAACCGAATCAAGGAACGACTGTCGAATGGGCTCGCCTTTGGACCACAACGTCCCAACCGGTGCAAAAGCCGTTGAGTCGAATGGGCTCGGATCGACAACCTGCAAAGCAACACACCTCCGACAGATTCCAGCTTGATTTATTCCCAATTTGCCCAGGGTCTCCAGAGTTGAATTGAGGCAATGAGCAACGCGGTTCCCACGCCAACGTAAATCACTCCCGCAACTTCGCGCGGCACAATGCCACTGCGAATGATCCGCCCCCCCGTCATCATGATGATCACAAGCAACCAAGTACGGATCGACAGAAAGCCGCCGATGCATCGACCGTCGCCGCGCTCACGAATCCGGTCGACCATGCGCGTCGATGCCTGCCCGAGAACCCAGTGCGCCTTGGCAAAGCCAAGCCCCACTGCAATAACAACCCACATCCGTTCGAAACCTTGATAACCAATAAACGACCAGATCATCCCGCCGCTAAAGAGCGTTCCTCCAATCGCGGTCCAGATGAAAGCAGCCAAAAACACATGCATTCTTGCTGACGCCCTCGGTTTGTATCGTTCGGCCCAACCGTTCATTGATTCGTTCGCTCCGTGCTCGGATAGTAGCGGCTGAAGCACGACAACACCACGGTGACTTAGAGAATCTAGGCATTCACCGCTGCAATCCGTGAAACTTCAAGACGAAACGCACCGGATTGAGCGTCTGATATTAGAAAACCGATCGAGCGGCACCTCGCAGGATCGAACGGTCGCCCAGAAACAGGTTTACCAAAGGAAGCCAACTCAAAGTCTCGAAAATGAAAAAACATCCGAGTCCAATCCGAAGACGCATTAAAAGCCACACGGTAAGAACCTGCTCGTATTTGAACGTCAGTCCGAATGGTGAGTTTGTACCGCTTTGTGTCACCGCGGCAGGTGATTGCGATGCCTGCAAAAGGCGACAAGTCGAATTGTCCCTTGCGTGAGCGCATGGACGCGAAACCGCCGCCGACAAGAGAAACTTCGCCCGAAAACACCAACAAACCTTGATCGCCCACAACAGCAGTAGCCTGTGAACATCCGCCCATCACACCGTCAACAACCGTCTCCCAGGCAGGATTCACAGTGGGGGTATTTGCATCAAAGATCACAGATTGTCGGGCTTCGGAATGGATATTGCACCGCCTGCAGCTAAGGCTGAGCACCTTCTAGGTGCGAGCCAGGAATTGGTACCGCGTGGATACGAAATGTTCATGGATTTGTCTCCAATCCAGGGGGGAATCTCGTTGAACGGTTCTTGCACAAGTGCTAAGATAGCCGTACTTTACATGTTCGCAAGGTTCTCAACGACAGGGCTGCCGTGATCAACCAAGCGCTAAAACTCTTGGTCTCGCCACTTTCGCGACGGGTTTTCTATTGGCTTTGGATCGCGATTTTGCTGGTGCATGTCCCTGCGTTGGTGCGCGACTGGAAGTTGTTGTTTTTGGGCTGCATCGATGAACTTCGAGTTTTCAGTTTCATCGCTCTGAATTTCTCGACCCTCTTTTTCGCGTTCAAAATCCGAGGGGTACGCTGGCTCGAATTCAACAAAGACCCTCGCTCCATTTTCGCACTGTGCCTGTTCGTCGGTATCATTCACGCCAATGCAGCCCGCGAATCAAGCGCTCAGCCATTTCTTTCGCCGGAAACACAGGTTGTGGCGAGCGTGTTGTTCGCGGCAAGCTTTACTCATGTTCAGCGATTCCTTGGGCGCATTTTCTCCGCAACTCGATCACGCAGGCCTCGACTGCTACAAGGCTGGGGCCGTACATGCGATCAACTGGCGACTCTGCAAACCCGCTTGAACGGTTTGCTGATACCAAGGGCTCCTCCCACCTAGCATTCAAACCGTATTTTCGCTTATTCCTTCGCGCGATTTCGCTGCACAGGTGATCGACGATCTCCTGCATCATGCGAGTCGCCGTGTAAGTCGCCTACTTCGCTAACTCATGGCTTCTGAAACCAGATGCCTCAGCCCGATCCGATTCGCAGGAAAGGTGCCCCATGGAGTGCAGCGCTCCGACAGATCGCATGACAGAATTTCCATCTCCAGAACCCCCAAAGCAACAAACTCACAGCAAGGGTGTCTTGCTGGTCAACGTGGGAACGCCCGAAGCACTCGATGTACCCACTGTGCGCCGCTACCTCGCCGAATTCCTCAGCGACCCGCTGGTCATCCGCCTCCCAAGTCTGATGCGTTGGATGCAAAAGCCGCTGGCGTCTTTCATTGCACGGCGTCGTGCACCGCTGTCGTTGAAAAAATACGCGAAGATATGGACCGATCGCGGATCACCCTTGCGGGCGATCATGGAGGACCAAGCGGAGGCGCTTAGAAAAAAATTGCCGAAGGATTGGACCGTTTTCATCGGCATGCGTTATGGACAACCCAGCATCGCCGAAACGTTGCGAGAAATCGCCGAACAAGAGATCGACGAACTCGTCGTCGTACCCATGTATCCGCAGTTTAGCCACACGACCACAGGCACGACCGTCGACGAAGTCTACCGCGTCCTCAAAAAACACGCTTTGCATATGAACGTTAGTGCGCGGACAACCTGGTACAACGACGCAGGTTACCTCAACGCCCAAACCCAACTCCTCGCCGACTACGCCGCGAAACACAAACTGACACCCGGCAATTCGTTCTTACTGTTCTCGGCGCATGGTTTGCCGGTATCATACGTCGAACGCGGTGATCCTTATGAAAAACAGCTTACGCAAAGCATTCGATTAATCGTCGAGCGACTTGGCTGGCCTGCCGATCGGCACAACCTTGCCTATCAAAGTCGCATGGGTCCGGCAGAATGGCTCAAGCCTGAACTTACAGAGACGCTACGACAGCTCGCCGAACGCAATGAAAAAAACGTCATCATTTGCCCCATCAGTTTTGCGGCGGATTGCCTCGAAACGCTGGAAGAGATCCACATCGAGGCGGGCAAGCTGTTCGACTCGCTAAGCGGCAAGCTGTATGTCTGTCCGGCAATGAACGATTCCAAGCGATTCATTGACGCTTTGCATGAACTGGTCGTACGCGGACCGCGCCCCATCGTAACCTGGAATCGGAAACTCAAACCACTGATGGAGCCGGACAAACCGGAATCGCCGGTCGACGCACGACTCGATCGTCTGGTGATGATTGGAATCTCGCTCGCGAATCGCCTTGGTCCCGGTCGGGGGCCGCAACTGGCATACTCCGATCCGGACGGGCTCGCTTGCGCGAAAAAACCGCACCACGAAGTCGAATCGTTCCTCAAAAAACTTAAAGAGCAGTCGAACATCGCGGAGGCGTTTGTTTGGAACACATGTTTCAGATTCGAGTGCTACGCTTGGCTTGAATCACCACAAAACGGCCAATCAAGGGAGTGCGTCGTTCGCGGACTGCGTGAACAGCTCTTTGATGCAAACATTCCGGGCGTTCATGTGAACACATTGTTTGGGCGGCATGCATGGCACCATGTCATGCGTACGATTACCGGGCTTAATAGCGGGCTTCCAGGCGATAAGGATCTAGTGGAGCAATTCCGTACCGCGTTCCAGACCTCCGAAGAAGCTGGGACCGCCGGGCCGCATGCACAGGCGCTGGTGGAAGAAGCGATTCGCATGTCGGACCGAGTTCGCAAGGAAACTGCGTGGGGTCGACTGGACCCTGGCTATTGTTATGCCGCATTGTCACGGGTGCAGGATCAACTCCCCCTCAAACTCGCCAATATGCGTCACGTGGTGATCGGTGGATCGACGACTTCGCGATCGATTCTCGATTCGCTGTATGAGCAGTTTGCAGTCAAGGAATCGGCGGTCACGTTAGTGTATCGCAATCATCAGGGCGGCAACATGAAGCTGCTGCGCAAAGCGGTTCGTCGTGGACGGCGATTGAAGGTACAGAATTACGACGAGGCCGCGATTCACGCCGCCATCGCCGACGCGGACATGGTTTATTACGGTATCGATCGAGACGAACCGGTGTTGGACGCTGACATGCTGATGGGGCTTCGCGATTTCAGCGAGAGCCCGTTGTATGTGGTTGACTTTAACACGGCGGGTTCGACGCGCGGACTTGAATCGATGGAAGATGTATATGCTTGGACAGCCGACCGACTTGAAGCGGAGGTTGAAGCGTTTGCCCACGCCATGTGTCAAGATGACGGCTTCCCCGAAGTCGTAGATGAAGCGGAAACCTGGATCGAAAAAAGAGCTCCCAAACCCGTTCCGCCCAGCTTGGAACTACCCTGTCCCGAACGAGACGAAGCCGGTCATCCCAGTTGCGGCCGATGTGGGCGATCGCTAGCTGAAACCGCCAAGAGGAGCACGGTATGAACATCGCGGGATTTGAGTTAGACATTGACGTGTTCCAACGGTATGCGGGTCAAGCCTTGCCAAGGCACGTCGCGTATCCCATGCCCACGTGGTGGGAGGACTTTTCTAAGGAAGAAGCACTGGCACTTCTAAGCCAACGTGCTTCGCAAAACGGTGGAACGGATTTGTCACTGTACCTTCACGTGCCTTTTTGCGACCAACTTTGTCGCTACTGCGCATGTACACGCGTGCCGCTCTCTCGAAAGAGCGCCCACGCAGACGAACGAACGGACGAATACGTCACGTCGGTACTGGCTGAGTTGGAGGGTGTGAGTCAATCCTTGGG
>JANQHN010000325.1 GCA_028282665.1 Phycisphaerae bacterium
GCCGCCTCTCACGAGTTAGAGCCGGAAAAGACCACGCTCGATCCAAGCCGGGTTTTTTTGCTTCCGAAACAGAGCTAGTACAAAAGATTCGCGAACATACTGGCACTGGGAATGCTCGCAATCCGATTGCGTTTCTCGTCGAGGCGGCGGATGACATTGTGTACTCAGTTGCAGATGTCGAGGATGCCGTCAAGAAGGATATTTTTGCTTGGTCAAAAGTTGAAAACTGGCTGCACGAAAACTGTTCGAATTCCGACGGTTTCAAAAAAGCGAAGGAAGGAAAATGTAGTATTCTCGGTGCAAATTCCAAGCACGTTGCGGATGACATTCATGCGTCAGCGTTTCGGACTGCCGTAGTTGGAATTTTGGTGCCCTCCGTCGTCGATGCGTTCAAAGAAAACTACGATTCGCTTATGAGCGGGAAGTTCAAAACCGAGTTGGTTGAGAAGAGTGACTGCGCGGAGTTGATCTGTGCATTGAAGGAATTCGGAAGGAGACACGTTTACGGAACTTCTGGCAACCTCAAGCTTGAACTTCTCGGCAGGAAGGTCATTTGCGATCTTATGGACATATTCTGGGAAGGCGCGAAAGAGATGGAGGAATTTGATGAAATCAATACACGCTCATTCCCAGGGAAAATCAACGCATTGCTATCGGAGAACTATAAACAAGTGTTCAGAAATTCTATTGCTACCTGTACAGATCTGCCTGACATGTATCATCGTCTACAACTTGTGACTGACTACATTTCAGGAATGACCGATTCGTTCGCGAGTAGGTTACACGCGGATCTCCATAATGGATAGAACAAAGACCATCTCAAAGTTCAAGCGGATGTTACTGCAAGATGTCGCGTACTTGTGCAGACGAATTGACCTAAAGTGGAGCGGTCCAATATCACAGACTTTGCGTGAAATTCGCTCAAAGGACATAGGGGCGGTTTTTTTTGGGGGCACCCTAAGGTCTTTGCTTCTTTCTCGACTTCGCAAGCGGGCTGTTGGACGTCCACGAGATATTGATATCGTGATCTCTGGTTCAAGTGTAGAGCGCCTCCGGACGTACTTTAGCACGTTTGTGAGTCGCGAAACTCGATTTGGTGGTATTCAATTAATGCGCGATAATTGGCAGTTCGACATGTGGCCTCTGGATCGGACTTGGGCATTCCGAAAGCAAGCGAAGGAATGCCCGCAATTCTCTGATCTTCCGTTTACAACTTTCTTTAATTTAGAGGCGATTGCTGTCGATGTCTGGGCGAAACCAGGACGTAGGCGAGCAGTATACTCTGGAAATGAGCAGTTTTTCGACGGGATTCTCAATCAGACGATTGAGTTAAATTTTGAACAGAATCCTTATCCTTCCCTTTGTGTAGTTAGAGCATTAGCCCTTGCCTACTCCACAGGTTTCTACATTGGTCCACGATTAGCACGTTATCTTGTCGAAGAGGGATCGAATTTGAGCGAATCACAGGTACGCAAAGTGCAACGTAAGCATTACGGTCTCGTTCGATTGGATATGCCGGTGGTACAGAATTCGATTGACCACATAGCAAAGCAATTGGCGCACAATGAAGAATCAAGCGTTAGGATGCCTGTTCCTCGCCAGCTTGAATTGTGGCCAAGCCGCCGCGAACCCTATTGTGTCAGATTGCATTTACTTGGTGATGATTGAAGCGAGAAACATTGGGCGCCTGTTTTGTTGGCAGCTCATTGGTGAGTTACGTATTTGGCGAATCTGTTCGGCCGTGATGCGTGCGATCAAACTGGCCTGGGTGCGAGCTTGATGCCGCCTCCCAGGCCATTGTCTTTCATGCCGCGTTAGTTTAAACGGCATGTGAATGTTGTTGATTATAGCAGTTTCAATCCAAACGTAGCGTTGAATGTCGACTTTCCGGCAGCACAAAACGCGGTGTCGGACGCTACCATCTGGCTAGAGCTTGCTCTAGTTTGTCTTAACGGCGGCGGATGACCGCAGCGGCGCCGACGAGCAGCAGTGCGATGGTGGTGGGTTCGGGGAGGACGCCTGGCGAACCGTAGTCGCCAACCGAGTTCGTGTAGCCGCCATACAGACCGGGCATCGATGCCGTGTAGGTTGCGGGATCGGTACCAGGAACCCAGACGGCTGAGTCAACTTCGCGTCCGCCAGCCCACTCGCCGGCGTGCGTGTCCGGAATCATACCCAGCGGATCGGTTAGGTCGCCGTCACCATAGGCGAGCTGCGTTACGATTGCGTCATTTTCGTCGAAAATCGTGGCGGCATCGCCCTTGCCCATGCCTGCACCATTGTGCCAGCCGACCTGGATATCATTGCCCAGGCCCCACGCAGCCCGGAAGTTTGCCAATTCGCCAGCAGGATCATAAGTGGGATCGAGGGGATCGGTCTCATCAAGCTGGAAAATCACAATCGTCTCGCCAGGGGCGATAGATGTGACGAGGTTGAATGGGACGGCGTCGCCAAGGTCCATGCTCTCGTCGTCGTACTTCCAGCCGGAGATGTCAACGGCGGTGTTGCCAAAGTTCGTCAACTCGAAGTAGTCCTCCTGATCCAGGGCGGCCTTGGAACTGATCTCGGTGATAAACACGTTGCCCAGCGCACTGCCGGAAATCAGAGTCATCGCCATCGCAATCATTAGGAAACGTTTCATCTTCTTTCACATCCTTTCACATGCTGTTCAAAACAGGTGGGGCGCTCGTGCGCCCGGAACGAGGTAATCTAGGTCAAGATCAAGGCGATGCCAGTCAAAAGATAGTTAGAATTCTGTTAAAATATTGGCTGGGCTTAGAGATGAGATTGTGTGGTGGTTGCGCTGGAGGCGCGGTTTCGGCCGGGTCGGCGAAATCTTGTGGGATGACGAATGCGAAAGGACGGTCCCCAATTCTGAAGTCCGCCCCACGAAAGTTATTGGGTTGGTTTGCAGGCTAGGCAACTTTGGCGCAGACTTTTTGGGCTGCGTCGGTTAAGTCTGTCGCAGGAATGATTTGTTCGATATTGGCGCCTTTTAGCAATTCACGGGCGCGCTCCACGTTCGTGCCTTCCAGGCGGACAACGACAGGTACTTCAAAACCGATTTCCTTTGCTGCGACGATAAGCGCTTCGGCGATCAAATCGCACTTGGCAATGCCGCCGAAAATATTAACGAGAATGCCCTTTACTTTGTTGTCGGAAAGGATGATACGGAATGCTTCCGTTGCGCCTTCGGCAGTTACCGATCCACCGACATCGAGAAAGTTCGCCGGTTCCCCGCCGTGTAGCTTGATGATGTCCATCGTCGCCATCGCCAAACCCGCGCCATTGACCAAACAACCGATATTGCCATCCAACGAGATGTAGCTCAGGTTGTGCTCCTTGGCACGAAGTTCCATCGGATTTTCTTCCGTCGGGTCGAACATCTCCTGAAGCTTCGCATGACGGAACACCGCGTTGTCGTCGAAATTCATCTTCGCATCGATGGCGAGGATTTCGCCTTCGGGCGTTCGCACCATGGGATTTACCTCCGTTAGTGCGCAATCGTACTTGTAGAACACATCTACCAAGCCGCGGATGATTTTGCCCGCGGACTTTACTTGCTCCTTATCTGTAAAGCCAAGCGCTTGCACCAGGTTCGAAACTTGAAACGGCATGATGGCCAAGTGCGGATGGAGCCATTGTTTTACGATGGCGTCGGGATTGTCCTTGGCGACCACTTCGATTTCGACGCCGCCTTCGCGCGATACCATCACGACCGGGCACCGCTTGGATCGATCCATCACAACCGCCGCATAATATTCGCTCTCGATGTCTACGGCCTTGGCGATGAGGAGCTTTTTGACCTCGACGCCCTCCGGACCGGTTTGGACGGAGACCATTTTGTTGTTGAGCATGAACTGGGCGGCCTCTTTGATTTCGTTTGCATTGTCGCACAATTTAACGAACCCGGCTTTACCGCGTCCGCCGGCAAAAACCTGCGCCTTGACGACAACTTTGGCTTGAATCTTGTTGAAAGCGGCGACTGCATCTTCGACGGTCTCGACAACGTGCGACTCGGGGACGGGGACACCCGATTCTATCAAAAGAGACCTGGCTTGGTACTCGTGTATCTTCATTAAAAGCGATCCTGGTATCGGTCCATGAATAAAGTCATGCAAAAAATAGGCGTACACATGCAGCCTGCGAGCGTATTCTGTGGTATGGTCGAGAAAAGATCAATGCGGCCCGTGCGCCGTACGCGGTAGAGCGAAAGCGGGCGCGTGCGGGTAAACCCCGCTTCATAAGGAAAACTTCCCACAAGGGAACGAGCATATGCCAGATTTACCGCCTCCAGAAGTGGTTTCGTTGATCGTTTGCGATCAGATCATCACGGATCGGATTACGGGCAAACAGTCAATCATTGGCATCTTCAGTCGTGTTCACGCGATGAAGTTTCCCGTTGTGCACCCATTGCTGAGCGTTTTCGTTGGACTCACTGGAGGTCGTGGCAAGGTGGAATTGACCACGCGCATTGTGGACAGCAATGAAGAGCGCAAGCCGATCGTACAGGGCAAGGGGCTGGTTCAATTTCGCAACCCGCGCGATATCGCCTACCTCGCACTGCAATTCCACGGATTGCGTTTTCCAGTTCCCGGGGAATACCGCGTTCAGCTTTGGACGGGACAAACACTTTTGCGAGAAGCGCGTTTGGATTTAGCCTTGGCGAAGCGGCGGCCTCGCCCCGAAGGCCCTGGCGGTGGACCGTCTATGGACATGCCGCCCGATTTCCCAACTTCCCCTCCCGAAAGTACGGACTTTCCAACTTCGGACGACGACGAGTCATAAGTGGCTGTTCAGGTCATCTGCGTGGCGTTATGTGTTTTTGCCATACGGAGAATGTAGCCTGAAGCACTATCCGATAATATTGCACACATCGCCCTAGCAGGGGCTTCGTTGCACGTTGGCGGCGGCGATTGCCTTTGATCGTCCTATAACACCTGCGTCACCGACACCTGTTTGTCCTATCTGGTTTAGTGTTATCCGACTGCCGATAAATCAGGGCAGGAATCGCCGACCGATCGAAAGTCCGCGCGCGAAGTTCGCGCGACGTAAATGAACCGTCGTTTGTCCCGAGACGAACTCGCTTCGTTGGGAAGAGTGCGAGATGTTGCGAAAATCAGTATGGTTAGTAGTTATCGCGGCGGTCCTGACCGCGACGTTCCACTTGGGGTGCGAGTCCACGATCTTCGACATCACTGCGCGGTATCCAACTAAAGCCCAGTATCAAGAGATGGGGACTAGCTGTGCGGTGCAAATTTTCTTCAATCAGTCAGTGCAGCTTAGGCTTGGAGAGAAACCGGAGTATTACGCGCTGGGCACCGGCGAACCGGCGACCGACGCCGCACTGATTCCAGGGTATACGGGTGTGGTGGTGACGTTCCCCCGCGCGGTACTGGCGGCTGATTCCATCATCGTTGGTGCAGGCACTGATAACGCGACCGTCGTTTCCCTTCAGCCAAACGAACGCGACGCCGTTGCGCCGACGATGATTGAGGCTGTTTACGCAGCTAACGCCGAACAACCGACGATCGTTTTGCGCTTTAGCGAAGGCATGGACGAATTCGCCGCTGCAGATACGGACAATTTCCTCATTACTGGGACCATTGAGCATCCTGTGGCTGCTCGTGTAATCAACTGCGGTGATGAGATCGAACTTGTTTTCGAGCGTTTGTCCGCTGATTCGAGCATCACGATCCGCAATTTGGTCGATGCCAACGGCATTCCGGTGGAAGGACAGATGCAGGCGAAAGTGCTGCAAAACGAGGAAGAGGACCGCCCGGAGGTGTTGTCCGTACTGTTCAATGCAGATGATCAGGCGGGTATCGTCATCACATTCGATGAAGCAGTGGACATCACAGCTGCAGAGACAGTGACCAATTACCTGATTCATCCTGCGGGAGTGACACCTGCTTCGGCGGTGCTCCAGTCGGGTGGACGCAGTGTCCTGCTTACTACGGAAGCGCTAGAAGAAGAAATTAAGGTAGATGTGTCGGGCGTTACCGATCTTAGCGGCCGTCCAATGATCGCTCAGGCGGCACTGCAGGTTGCCTCGCCGTCTGATTCGACGCTGCCAACCATTGTGGGGGCATTCGTTTCGGGCAGAAATGGCGGAGTGGAAGTGGACTTGTTGCTTTCTGAAGGAGTTACCGCAGGTTCCGCGACTAATGAAAATCAATACTTATTGTTCGGCGACGGTGAAGAGGAGGGTTTGCTGCCAACCGGCATTGATTTAGTGAATGCATCGAGCACGGTCAGGCTGACATTTGATTACATACCGGCCAATGCGATGCTGTTTGTAGACGGTCTGCGTGATTTCAGCGGCAATGTTTTGTCGGGACAGGTTTCGGTCGGGGAAGGTGGTGGGAGCGATCAGTTGCCGCCCATGATTGTGGCGGCGCGTTTCGTTCCCAACAGTGAGAC
Source organism: Phycisphaerae bacterium (assembly GCA_028282665.1). Lineage (GTDB taxonomy): Bacteria > Planctomycetota > Phycisphaerae > UBA1845 > UBA1845 > JANQHN01. Next base: position 6,424 of record JANQHN010000325.1, read on the forward strand.
GCCGACCATCGACATTTCATTCGATGAGGCGATAAGTGAAGCATCGGCCGAGGACGTTGGAAACTACTCCGTACGGAACGCAAACTCGTCCTCGGTCGATCTTCTCTCGAATGGTCGTACCGTTCGCGCCACTTTCGCTGCGATGTCATCAACCGACGTGGTTACAGTTCAGAACGTGCGCGACCTTGCGGGTAATGAACTTGTGACTGTGGTCGATCTTGCGATCGAATCCGGCGATGACGATAGCGCTCCCACTCTGGACAAAGCGACGTTTGCGATTGATGCACCCTTGCCGCAAATGCGTGTCGCATTCTCCGAGGCTGTGGATCGAACGACCGCGGAGACCGTCGCGAACTACAAGGCGGTAGGCTCGGCAGTTGCAGCTGTCGGGGCGGCCTTGCAAGACGATGGTCATACCGTACTAGTGACGTTTCGAGCAGTCCCCAGTGATACGGATATTACCGTTAGCGGTGTGAAAGATTTGTCGGGGATTACGATGACGACCGCGACCGAAGCGCCGGTCCATTATGCGGACGACATCGACGCTCCAACGCTTGTTAGTGCGCAGTACGTTTCCGACGCGTTAACGCCGACCGTCGAACTCACTTTCAGTGAAGCGGTGGATAAGTCAAGAGCGGAGTCGGTCGGACTCTACTTAACTGGTGTGACGCGGGTTACGCCCAATACCGCGACAATCATGGATGATGGACGAAGGGTTCGCTTGACGTTTACGCGGATGTCTCTTGGCGAGACGATCGAAATTCGTAGTATCCAGGATTTGAATCGCAATACGATTGATACGGTTTCAAGCTTTACGATTGATGACGCGCCGGATTACGCCGGCCCGTACGTCCTCAGTGCGACATTTCAAACAAGCACGACAACACCAACGGTTGTTTTGGTTTTTAGTGAGGCGATTGATGAGACATTTGCGGAAACGCTGAGTGCCTTCAAGCGGAGTGGTACGAGTGAAAGCGCAATCACCGCTGTTCTTGGAGATGACTCGCGCACGGTGACGATTACGATGCAGCGTCTTGCGATCGACAGTCGCATTCGCATAACTCAAGTGAAAGACCTTGGCGGCAATCTCATCGCGACGGGCTCTGAAGTCTCCATCGCCAAAGGGACGGACACCGCCGTGCCAACCGTGGTGTCGGCTACGGTGACGTCGAGCAACACGATCAAAGTGGTCTTTTCCGAGCCGGTTGACATGACGTCGGCGGAGACTTCCACGAACTACACTGGTCTTGCCGGCTCGGTATCGCCGGTGGTTCAGACTGACGGCAAAAGTGTCGTGCTTTCCATGCTTAGCGGGACGGTCGCTGCCGGAGCCAAGATCAACATTGCCGGCGTGAAAGACTTGCATGGTAATGTGATGGCGACAGTGACGAACTTGACGCTGCAATGACGCTTGCGGAACTCGGGCCGAAGGTGGTGTGAGGGCGAGGCGCATGTAGGGTAGGGGAAACGGAAATGTGGGAGGATGTGCGGGTTATTCGAGTCAGGGGTGATATCGACCGATGCGCAAGCAGCCGTGCCTTGGGGGCGGTCATGGGGGTTGGCAGTGAGAACACGATAATGGCCTAGGTCGAATTCTCTACATTGTAGTGCGCTGTGTCGGATAGCTGGAGCTTGCTTTGGTGTCATAAACGGGAGAAGTCTACGTGGGATTTTGGAAGTGGATTGTGGACACGGTGGCAGGCCCGGATAGCGAACAAACATCGGTCAGGGATACGGTTCCAACCCGGCGTCCAGATGATACTCAAGCTGCCGATGCATCAGCGGCGACGGGTGAGAAGGCTGAAAGCGCATGGTGGCATCCGGAAGGCGAAACGTTCACGCGAATCCAACCACCGCAAGCGCTGGACCTTTCTCCGGAAGGCCGTGCGCTCGAGAATCTATTGGTTTCTCATTTCGATGGACACGACCTCACCATGCCCGCGTTGCCTCAAGTTGCGGAACGTGTGATCGGGCGACTGGGGTCGCGACAATGTGATTTCACTGAAATCGCGGATGATGTCGCGACGGATCAAGTGCTGGCTGCAACGGTGTTGCGTACGGTGAATTCGCCTTACTATCGTGCGTACGATCAAATTACTTCTCTTAATGCAGCAGTGACCAGGCTTGGTGCGAAAGCCCTGCGGACCATCATGATGCAGCAGGCCTTAAGGGCTGCCACGTTCGGCAAACAAAGCAGTGATGAATTCTCGGATATTATCTGGCTGCGTTCCCTCGCAAGCGCAGAAGTCATGCGTGGGCTCGCGAATTTTACGATGGTTGATCCGGAAGAGGCATTCTTGATCGGGTTGTTGCACGACATTGGCAACGTAATCGTCCTTCGGCTTCTTTTCGAGAGAGGCTCTTACCTTAGGCCTGGTATTGATCTGGAGACGTTTGAGTATCTTTGTTATGAATCTCATCAGGAATTCGGAGAACTTGTTGCGGATGCGTGGAAGCTGCCGGAGGGATTGAAGGACTTGATTTCCAATCACCATGAGATTCCGCGAACTGATGGTCTCCGGCGTGTCGAGCGATGGATGCTTCAACTTACGGAGATGATCTGCTCGCTGCAAGGGTTCAGGTCCAACGTGCCTTACGACTTGATGACTGCGGAGCCCGTTCGCGAACTGGGTCTGGGTGGGAAGCAGGGCTTTTATCGGTGGCTTGGCGAATTGCCCGAGGCATTGGACGAGAGCGTCTTCGCTTAGGCTAACTTCATCACCAGTTCTTCAATTTCACAGGCTCGTGCGTTGGCGTAACCGCGTTCACGTCGTGATTCGTTAAATCCGCACTTTTCGAGGACTCGTACCGAGGCCACGTTGTCGAAGGCTACTCTCGCGTACATCGGACGATCCGTTTGATTATCGAGAAACAGACGCAGTGCCTTTGTGGTGACGCTCTTGCCCCAGTAAAGTCTATCAATCCAGTAAGTCACTTCGAGTTCTTCACCGCGGTAGAAACTGGCGATGTAGCCCGCAACCACGCTTGAGACTTCAATCGTACGGATCATGATTCGTTCATTAGCCATGATGCGGGCCCAATGGGCATTGTGCGCATCACGATCACTTGGGTCATCTGAAGTGAACGCAGCCATCTGTTGTGCTTCACGGTCCTGCATATGCTCGAAGAAAAGGGCGATATCTGTTTCGATCGGCGGTCTGAGTGTCACGTTCGATTCCATTGTTAGCCTTCCTGCTTCCGATGCTCGTCGCTTGGATTATCGTCCGTGTGGTTGATGAAGTTCGTTGATCAAGTTTTACCCTAACAAAAATAAAACCATAAATCAAGTCTTGTAAGTAAGGTGCGAACCGAATCCTCGTGGCGGCAGCCTTATCAGATTTCATCGCAGGCACTGCTCTTATGGAAAGCTTGAGTTCATCGTGCGCGATTATTACGGGGGAAGACGGATCGGCGGCCCCAAAAAACTTTGCGGATTGAGTTACTCATCACGGAGGCTTGATTGATCAGATGCCGATATAATCACGGGGGTTCGCAATGGGCATTCGGATCTTGTGTCGCTTATCGAATCTTCCGGGTTGCGTCCGAAAGCTTGTCGACTTAGATTGGATACTCGGGGGAGTTTGTATCCCCCGGTAGAGGGAGCCTGCGAATTCCTCGGGGAGGATCGGACCGATGCGTACACGATGTTCACACGCAGTCATTTTGATGGTTGTTGCCGCTCTACTGCTCGCCCCCGCGACCGCTTCGGCGCGTATCTGGAATGATTTGGCATTCGCGCTGGGTTACGCTGGATTCAATATCGCCGGTGATCGTAACGTACTCAGCGGCGGGAATGATTACATCATCAACACGCAATTCCGCGGAAACCCGCTCGACTTCGGCGTGTTTGAGTTGACCTTGCAGGGGCCGATTTCCGCGCAGATGAGTACGGGCGGTCGTTTTGTGGATGAACTTGAATTCCATTTTCAGACTGCGCTAAGCGATGGCCAAGCTTCGACGCCGTTGTCGTACAACCTGACCTGCGACGCCTGCGGGCAAGCTACAGAAGTGGCCGGCTCGGTTCTGGTTGATGGTGATTTGATCGTCAACGAGTTGGGCTGCTATAGTTTTCAGTTGGAGTATTCGTCCAGGCAGGATGTCACACAGGACGGTCTGGTGGATGGCGAGTTCACCAATGACTTCGACATCGGCCCGATCAATGTGCAGGGCAACATCTACTTCGATCTGATCGCATTGGTCCTGGATCCACTATTTACGGCCGCTGGTGCGGAGAACCCGTTCAAAGCTCTGAGCGGATTCGCTGCGATGGGGGCTGGACTTGGTACGATGAGCGGCGTGCAGGACACGCTGATGACCGAGCTTACGCAAGTCGGTGTGGATGAGTTGATTCAGGCTACCTTGGCAGATCAATCCATGGCTCGACGATTTTCGACCGAAAACCAATCCGTAGACCCCGAGAGCGGGTACCGCATTCCCGAGCCGACCTCGCTGTTGCTGCTTGGTGTTGGGGCTACAGTGCTAACGCTACGACGAAGGTGTTAGCAAGACCTGCCTATTCAAAGCGATTTTTTTCACATGCATCCCGAAGTTCGTAGCTGATGTTCTTTTGCCGGCGGTTATGCTTCATATATTCATTAGGGCGCGTGCCATGCCGATTTCCCTTCAGCATCGAATAACTCCAGACGCGGTTTGCCATCGCGGGAACTAGCGAACACAAAGTTGGTCTTAGCAGCATTGTCGGCGGTGAAGACCATCGACACCCAATACGTCTTACCGCTTTCGTCCACGATTTTTTCAAATCCGGGGCCGCCATTACTAATGACGCCTACGGTGTAAGCCTCCTGATCAGAAATCTTTAATTCCCGAAACGTGCGCATGTACTGGTAATGCTCGCGATGTGCCGTCATGCTCAGGTATATGGGTACGAGCAGCACGGACCAGATCAGGATGACAACCATACACGTTTGTGTGCCGCGAATCTTCTTCTGCAGCCGCCAGATTTGCGTGTTGCATGTTCCGTCGTCTTCTGCTTTAGTCGATGCGGGGTCCTCCCCGTTGGGCGGGGGAGCCGGGTTCCATTTTGTGCCTTCTCGCGTAAGCCAGGCCGCCGCAACCCAGCCAAACAAACCGAGCGGGCCGAGAAGGAATCCTATGATCGCGCCACTCCATCCGCCGCGGTGCCCGCCGATGACAGCTCCGATCGTCATGAATGTCGCGGCAATGATGTATAGCTCCATACGCAGTCATCCTTGTGGAAGGTGGAAAAACCATCTATGCGGAATTCGTATTCCAAGCCTAGGGGCTTGTTCGATGGGGGCGCGGAAGCGGGAATCCAATGATCCGCGGTTCGGCTACCGATCCGCTTTGGGCGTTAGCGCTTTCACCAATTTATTGACATAGACCGGCGCGTCGGCGGGCGGTATCTTATCCATTTGGTCGGTCTTGCGGTTTTTGATTTCGACCACGCCGTCAGCGAGGCCGCGCTTGCCGACGTTGATGCGTATCGGGAAGCCGATCAGGTCTGCATCTTTGAACTTGAAGCCCGGTCGGGCATCGCGGTCATCCAGCAGGACGTCTACGCCGGCTTTTTCCAGTTCGTCGTGAATCATCTCCGCCGTCTTTACGACTTCCTCTTCGCGCGTATCAAGCGCGCAGATAACGACCGTGAACGGCGCGACCGACGCAGGCCAAATGATGCCGTTGTCGTCGTGACACGTTTCGATGACGGAAGCCATGATGCGGTTCACGCCGATACCGTAACAACCCATGATCAGCGGCTTGCCCTTGCCGTCTTCGTCGATGTAGTTCGCCTCCATGGCTTCCGAGTACTTCGTACCCAGCTTGAAGACGTGGCCCACCTCGATGCACTTGAGGAAGGAAAGCGGCGAGCCATTGGGCGCGAGATCGCCTTCGACGGCGTTGCGAATGTCCGCGACTTCCTTTGCCTCGTAATCCCGTCCGATGTTCACGCCGGTCAGGTGATAGTCGGTCTTGTTTGCGCCGGTCACTGCATCTTTGATGATCGTCACGGCTTGATCCGTGATGATTCGCACATTTTCCAGGCCGACCGGACCCGCGAAGCCGACATTCGCACCGGTGACCTCTTGAATCATGTCGGACTCGGCAGCTTCCACGCCGCTTACGCCCGCCACGCGGGCGAGCTTGGCTTCATTGACTTCATGATCACCACGCACCAGCGCGATCAGCGGCTTCTCATCCGCTTTGTAGATGATCGTCTTGATCATCCTGTCCGGTGTGCAACCCAGGAATGTGGTCACTTCCTCAATGGTTGCATGACCGGGTGTGTGGATTTCTTTCAGTTCTTCGCTGCCGCGGCCACCGGTACCGGGAAGCGGAGCGACTTCCGCTCGCTCCAGGTTCGCTGCGTACGAGCCGTCTTCGGATTTGACGAGGAAATCCTCGCCGGCGTCTGTGGGGACCATGAATTCGTGCGAAGCGTCCCCGCCGATCGGTCCCGATTCCGCCTGTACGGGTACGTAGGGCAATCCGCATCGGCTAAAAATACGGCAATACGCGAGGTACATCCGATCGTACGTTTCGTTCAGTCCGTCTTTACCTTCGATCTTCGAATGGAACGAATAGGCATCTTTCATATCGAATTCGCGCGTACGAAGCACGCCACTTTTGGGGCGAGCTTCGCCGCGGAACTTCGTCTGGATCTGATAAAGGGTGATCGGAAGCTGCTTGTAGCTGTTTAGGTAAGCGCGCGCGTGCTCCGTGATAACCTCTTCGTGGGTCGGGCCGAGCACGGTGCGCGTGCGCCAATCGTCCTGGCTGCCGCGCAATCCCAGCAGCACGTCGCCCATCGCCTCCACGCGGCCTGTTTGCTCCCACCACTCGATGGGGTGCAGGGCGGGCATGTGCAACTCTATGGCGCCGGCGCCAGTCATCTCTTCGCGGATGATCGCTTCGACCTTGCGCAAAGCGCGATAACCCAGGGGTAAATACGAATAAGAACCTGAAGCCACCTGGCGGATCATTCCCGCCCGCAACATGAGCTGGTGCGAGGGCACGACCGCGTCTGTGGGGACTTCTTTTGCCGTCGGAATAAAAAAACGTGTCCACTTCATAGTCTGGGCATGATGGCAAGTGAAAGCGCGCTTTGCAAGCGGGCCAGAGAATAATCGGGCGGGAGGACTATCTGATGATTCATGGCTGAGTTGTTCCTCCTGCGGAAGCTCGGATTTTGATCGTCAAAACCTTTGCCGAAGAATGGAAATGTGGATGGAGTCCCTCCAAAGCATCAACGCCGGTCCTGCGTTTGATTACACAGACAGACTGCAGGACCAATGCTCTTTTTGGTTTTTCTTCATCCGTGGTTGTACGGTTCTCGTTTGCGTTTGTTTGACCGATCCGACGCTAAGGGAAAGTCCTTATACAGACCTCGGAATACGAAAAATCTGTTCCCAATGACTGGCCTTGATCGAAGAGGATAAGAGAAGGAGTAAGTCCTTAGCATTAAAATGAGTTAACAGTCCACCTTGAATCGAGTATTGATCTATACTGCGATGCATCATGCACCCTGATGACGAAATCTGCTATTGCTATCATGTTTCGATGCGAAAGTTGGTCAATTTTGCCAAACGCGAAAAGCCGAGCGTGCCAAGTCGGATGACCGAGTGCTTAAGTGCTGGAACCGGTTGCGGTTGGTGTATTCCATTCTTAGTCAAGATCGCCGACAATCCTGAGAAGTTCGCGATGGAGCACTTATCGACGAGTGATTACGCCCGCCTTAGGCGCGAATATCTCGAGTCGGATAGCCCTCGAAACACTTTTGATGGGAAGACCGCAGCCGTTAGGAATGACGTGAAAGAAAACGGATGATTTCCATCGCTGGAACCGCTATCGAAATGTGATCGTGCGGATCATTGAATTCCTGCCGAACGAGGTGATGGGGCAGCGTCTCTAGATTCTTTGAATTGCCGCCGCTCCGTCTGAAGGAGTAACGGGGAAGGCGTTCAATCGGTTGCGAAACTTGGGCGAATAGCGTTCACGCAGTGTGACCAAGAGTGACGCGACCGAGCTTTCCTTGCACAAAATGACTACGCAACCGCCAAAACCTCCACCCGTCATTCGTGCTCCGTACACGCCTTTCACACCGTGAGATAGCGCGACCACTTCGTTGAGTTCGGCGCAAGAGACTTCGAAATTGTCGCACAGTGAAGCGTGCGACGCGAACATGCACGTACCCACGGTGTCCATATCCGCTTGTGCAATGGCTTCAATGCTTTGGGAAACGCGGGCGTTTTCTGTGACGATGTGCGTCAGTCGGTGCATTAGCAGTGGGTCGAGCTTCGACATCATCCCCGCCATAATTCGCGTTTCCACGTCTCGGAGCGAGCGGATCGATGGGTAGCTTTCTTGGATTCGGCGAAGTAGTTCTTCACATTGATGACGGCGTAGGCCGTATTCGCCTCCGGCGATTGAATGGCGTACTTGCGTATCCGCGACAACGATCTTTGCGTCATTCAGGAGCAGGGGGATGTGGGCTGTTTCGCGCGTTCGACAATCGATCATTAGTGCGTGGCCTACTTTGGAGACCAGGCACGCAAGCTGATCCATCAGACCGCACGGAGAAACCGCGTACGAATTTTCGGCCTTGTGACAAAGCACGGCGAGCTTGGCGGGCTCGATCTCGGTTTGCGCAAGTTCGAGCAATGCGAGAGAAACACCTATTTCCATAGCAGCGGAGCTGGAAAGCCCGCCACCAAGTGGGAGGTTTCCGCCAATCCACATCCTGCACGGTTTGATGCGGACGCCC
>JANQHN010000411.1 GCA_028282665.1 Phycisphaerae bacterium
GGTGATAGCACCTGTTCGCTCTAGGATGCGATCTGCGAGCGTACTCTTTCCGTGGTCGATGTGCGCGACGATGCTGAAATTGCGGATCAGGCTAAGATCGGTCATACAAATGAAAATCCCGCGTCGGTTGCGTGAGGCTCTGATTTTGCATCAGCCCTTAGGTTGGGCTTAGATGCACGCGCAATGGGGCTCTCGCCCATTAAGCCCCGCAGTATAACCCATTTTTACAGACAGGGAACGGGCGGCAGGCAACGAGCTTGTAGGAAATATGCCTTGTTTTGGAACGGCTTATGGGTTCACCAGCCCTTCGGAACCGAGTAACCTGTTTTTTCCGTCGGGGACGCCACCGGTAATGGCGGGCGATCGTCAGTAAATATCAGACTCCGCGGAGGTCTTTATGTCACAAAACAGCCCGAGCTCAAGCGGATCGAGTACCCAGAAACCGTACACTTTCGATCGTGTCGTTCGCATGATTCTCAGTGCGATTACCTTGGTTTTGATTTTCCTGCTTCTTCGCTATTTGTCTGGTGTGCTCATTCCATTCGTCATTGCGGTCATACTCGCTTACTTGCTTAATCCTGTTGTTACCCTCTTCCATGAGAAGACGGAGAACCGTGCAATGGCGGTTGGGATAACAGTGGGTGGAGGGGTGATCTTCGGGCTGGCCGTCGTCGTAATCATGGTCGCCTTGACGATGAGCCAGGTGGATCGATTCGCTGCTAACATCGAAAAACTCCAGCGAGGGTGGTCTGAACGTAGCGTACAAACCGAAAGGGCGATACCTTCGGTACGGTCTGAAACGATGCATGGGATGTCGAATGAAGTCGCCGAACCGGACGAGCGGACGAAACTAGGCTTCTACGAATTGAGCGTTGCCTGGTCCCGTTTTCGCGAAAACCCGGACAATCTGGAACAGGAGCAGTTAATGGAACGCTTCCGCTCCGATGTTGAGGGGACCGCGATGGGGGCTGCGATCGATGAGGGAGTGAAGTATATCAAGTCAGACAGCTTTGACGCCGCTGTGCAACAAATGCTCGGACGACTGGCCAAAGGCGGGTTTACACTGGTTTCGTTCATCGTCAATTCACTATTGGGCATCGTAGGATTGATCATCATCTTGCTCTATTTGATCTTTCTCCTGATGGATTTTCCAGCCTACGTGGCGGAGTGGGAATCGCTTGTGCCGCACGAATACCGCGATCCGATTAACGGTTTTCTCACCGAATTCAATAACGTGATGCAAGTCTATTTCCGGGGACAGGCGCTCGTTGCGCTATGCGTGGGTATTCTTTGCGCAATTGGTTTCTCCATCGTTGGCCTGCCGCTCGCGGTGCCATTCGGCCTGTTTGTCGGGTTGTTGAATATGGTGCCATACCTCCAAAACATCGCGCTAGTCCCCGCGTTTCTTCTGACTGCAGTGCAAGCAGTGGAAACCGAACACAGTTTGTGGTTTTGCGTCATTCTCGTCTTGTTCGTGTTCGGGATAGTGCAACTGATTCAGGATGCGGTGCTTGTGCCTCGCATTATGGGAAAAGCGACAGGCCTCAAACCGGTGGTCATTTTGTTGGGTATCTTCATATGGGGCAAATTGCTCGGGTTCCTGGGACTTTTGCTTGCGATTCCATTGACTTGCCTTGGTATCGCCTATTACCGACGCCACGTACTGAATGAGGATGCTTCGCCAATTGCCTTGGAATCCAAAGATGTCGCGCCGACAAGTGACGTTCTAAAGTGAGATACGGGGTTGTCTGATGCTACATCTGGCCGGGACTTGTTCTGTTGGCTTCAGCGCGGTTTTGCTTGAAGGTCCGAAACGGGTCCATCCGGGATCGAGGCGCTATACTTGTGTGGAGCGATCCGCTCTGCTAATCTGGCCCGCCCATTCGACTGTGATTCGGGAAGCAGGAACAAAGGACGAGCAATCGGAGGCCCGAGAGGTTGTCCCGCAAGAACATACGACTTAAAGAGAAAGTGGAACGCCTTGTCATTCTGGATAAGACTGGAAAGGCAAACGAGGCGTTGGATCCCAAGCTTGATGATGAGCTTTCCCTGTACCTATACAAGCTGATGGTGCAATCGCGCGTTCTCGACGAGCGTATGATCAACCTTCAGCGGACGGGGAAGATGGGGACGTACGCGCCGTGTCGCGGTCAGGAAGCAACCGCCTGCGGTGCCACGCCTGCGATGGATAAGGACGATTGGATTGCCCCTGCCTATCGAGAGGTGGGTTCGTTCATCCACCGAGGCTGGCCTATGGAAAGCCTCATTTTCTTCTGGGGCGGGTACGAAGAGGGTTGCGTCCCTGCGAAGGGCTCGAACCACCTGCCATTTGCGGTTCCGATTGCCACTCAATGCCTCCATGCCATGGGTATATCCTGGGGCATGAAGGTTAAAGGCGAAAGCGATGCGGTCCTTTGCTACATCGGGGACGGCGGAACGAGTGAGGGGGACTTCCACGAAGCCCTCAACTTTGCGGGCGTCTACAAACTGCCCCTGGTGATGTTTGTGGTGAACAATCATTGGGCAATATCCATTCCGCGTGAGATGCAAACCGCTTCGCCGACGATCGCTCAAAAGGCGGTTGCGTACGGTTTTGATGGCATCCAAGTCGACGGTAACGACATTCTAGGTTGTTATGCTGCGGTGAATGAAGCGGCGAACAAGGCCAGAAGCGGTGGGGGCCCAACGCTTATCGAAGCGGTCACCTACCGCATGATGTTCCACACCACAGCCGACGACCCCAAAAAATATCGTTCGGAGGATGAGGTCAAAAAATGGGAGAAGCTCGACCCCATTACACGGTATGAAAAGTACTTGACAACACGTGGCACACTCAGCAGGAATGTGCAAGAAGATGTGAAGGCGGAGGCAGTGAAGCTGGTCGCTGAAGCGGTCGAACGGTACGAGTTGCATCGCGAGGTCGACCCGGTGGAGTGTTTCGACTTTACTTATGAAGAAATGCCGCCCGAGCTTGCCGAGCAGCGGGAGGATTTCATCCGTGTGCTGGACGAAGCGGGCGTGAAACGTGGTCCAAGGGGGCACTACTTGTTGCCTTAGTAGGACTAACTCGTTTGGTGTAACTAATGGTAGTGCGGCTGCACGAGGCGCGGGTTGCAGGCAGCGACATTAGCGGGATTCACTCTCTCAATCGTGGCAAGAGAGCTTAACGAATGGCACAGATGAACATGGTCAAAGCCCTGAACACCGCCCTGGATGAGGCGTTGCGGGAAGACGGAGACGTCGTTCTCATGGGGCAGGACATCGGTCGGGATGAGGGCGTTTTCCGCGTAACGGAAGGCCTGTTGGATACGTATGGTAAAAATCGCGTCATCGATACGCCGCTCGCCGAAGGTGCGATCATCGGCGGGGCGATCGGTATGGCACTGTACGGTATGAAGCCCGTCGCGGAAATGCAATTCTCGGGATTTGCGTTTCAGGCGTTTCATCAGGTGGAAAATCATCTATCGCGTTTCCGCAATCGTACACGAGGCTTCTTCAGGCTTGGCATGGTTATGCGTATGCCTTACGGCGGTGGTATTCGCGCGATCGAACATCACAGCGAAAGCAGGGAAGCCTACTACGCTCACACACCCGGTTTGCAGATGGTGATCCCTTCGACACCGCGGAACGCTCGGGCACTGTTGCGCTCGGCGATTCGTTCGCCCGATCCGGTGATCTTTTTTGAGCCCAAAGCCGTCTATCGCGCTTTTCGCGAGGAGGTGCCGGATGAGCCCGAGACGATGCCGATCGGCAAGTCACAAGTTGTGCAGGAGGGGAGTGATGTGACGTTGATCGCTTACGGCGCGATGATGAGGCCTACGCTCGCCGCCGCAGAGAAGCTCGCCGAAGACGGCGTTAAAGCGGAAGTGATCGACCTGCTTACGGTTTCCCCGATGGACACTGAAACCATCGCGGTATCCGTTCAGAAGACAGGCCGGGCGGTCGTGATTCATGAAGGACCACGAACGTGCGGGATTGGCGCGGAAGTCGTAGCGCGTATCGTGGAGACATCGTTGCTGTACCTGGAAGCGCCGGTGAAGCGAGTCACGGGATACGATATTCAATTTCCGTACTTCGCGCGTGAGGACGTGTACCTTCCGGACGCTGGACGAATTGCCCGAGCAGCGCACGAAGTAGTGAAGTTCTAAGCGCCCTTGGATAACAGGCCAAACCGACCGGAGCAATCACTATCTACAATCAACCCCGAGTCAATGCGGGAGCATCAATATGACGAATGAATTCATTCTCCCCGATCTGGGCGAAGGTATCAGCGAGGCACAAATCGTCAAGGTCATGGTCAAGGCCGGCGATGCCGTCGCCCAGGACCAGCACCTCTTCGAAGTCGAAACAGATAAAGCCGCGGTTGAGATACCCTCGCCACAAGGTGGAACGATCGACAAGGTCCATGTACAGGATGGTCAGACAGTGAATGTGGGCGATGTTCTAATTACGTTCGGTAACGGCGGAAACGCTGCACCGATCGAATCGGAAACAAAGCCTGCCAAGGTGGAGCCTGCTCCCCAACCGACGGCACCTCCACAGCCAGCTGCTCCGGTTGTTCCGACGCCTGCAACACCGGCCGTTCAACCGGGTCAAGTGACCCCGCGAACCGGCGGCATCGTTCCCGCCGCTCCCGCAGTGCGAAGGTTGGCGCGCGAGAAAGGCATCGACCTCGCTATGGTCACTGCTTCTGGACCGGGTGGTCGAGTCACTTATGAAGACATTGAGCGATTTGAAGCAGGCGGCAGTGCTGCTACACCGGGTGCAGACCAAGCTGGCGCGTCCGTGCGTTCGTCAAGGCCTATGCCCGTGACAGGTATTCTGCCGGACGGTAAGGATGAAACGGACAAGTGGGGCGAGGTTCGCGTCGTGCCCATGACGCAGATTCGTAAGACCATTGCCAAGCACATGTCGCAATCCATGTTCACCGCGCCGCACGTGACACACATGGATGACGCGGATATCACCGAACTGGACATGATGCGTCGTGAGCTTAACGAGGCGACGGGCAGTGATCCGAAGCTTACCGCGATGTCCTTTATCGTGAAAGCGGTGTGCGGCGCGTTACGCAAATATCCGATTTTCAATTCCTCGTTCGACGAGGAAACCAGTTCGATCATTTACAAAAGGTATATCAATATCGGCGTGGCGGTCGATACCGAGCGTGGTCTGATTGTGCCGGTTATTCGTAACGCAGATACCCTCAGCCTGACGCAGATTGCGGGGGAACTTCGCTCCATTGCCGAGCGAGTACGAACCAACAAGTTCGACATTGAGGATTTGCGCGGTGGTACGTTTACGATTACCAACTACGGTGCAATCGGCGGCATTTACGGAACGCCGGTGATCAATCCGCCCGAGGTGGCGATCCTCGGTCTGGGGCGGTCGCGCAAGCAGCCGGTGATCGTCGGTGACGAGATTCACGAGTCGCTGATGCTTCCGATGAGTCTGTCGTTTGACCATCGCGCTGCCGACGGTGCACAAGCTGCCCGTTTCGTGAACGAACTGATAAGTGTTTTGGAATTACCCGCTCGCTACTTCTTGCTGTAAGCCAAATTCTAAGAAGCGTTTCTGCTGAAGGATTGACAATATGGTCGTTGGTGAATTTACCCAGGAGACGGACCTGCTGATCATCGGTGGTGGCCCTGGCGGGTACCACGCCGCTTTTCGTGCCGCGGCGAATGGCATCTCCACCACCATCGTGGACGCTTCGGGCAAGCTTGGCGGTATTTGCCTGCACTGCGGATGCATTCCGTCCAAGACGTACCTCTATATGGCGGAGTTGTTGCACACATCCTCTTTGGCCGGGCAAATGGGTATCAAATTCGACAAACCCAAGCTCGACATCGACAAAATGCGCGGCTGGAAGGAGCATGTGGTCGAAAAGCTGGCCGGTGGTTTGGAGCAACTGTGCAAAAAGCACAAAGTCGAGAAAATCAGTGGCAAAGCCCGATTCGAGAGCAGAGGCACCGTCGCTGTCGAAGGTGCTGAAGCTTCTCGCATTAAGTTCAAACGAGCGATCATTGCGACCGGATCAAAGCCCATTCGCCTCAAGGGCATTGAGGTCGATTCGGAAAACGTGATCGATTCGACTGGGGCGTTGGAATTGCCCTCCGTGCCCAAAACGATGTTGGTCATCGGTGGGGGATACATTGGGCTGGAACTAGGCCAGGTGTACGCTGGCTTCGGTTCAGAAGTGACTGTGGTCGAGATGTTGCCCCACCTTTTGCCCGGCGCCGACAAAGACCTGACTCGCCCGCTTATCAAACGCCTCAAAGAACAGTTTGAAGAGGTTTGCCTGGAAACGAAAGTGACGGGCATGAAAGAGGTGAAGGGCGGGATTGACGTCGAGTTTGACGGGAAGAGTGTTCCTTCGAGCAAGAAGTTCGAGAAGGTGTTGGTATCGGTGGGGCGGTTCCCAAATTCGCGTGAACTTGAGTTGAGCAAGGCGGGCGTGGAGACCGACGAACGCGGATTCATCAAGGTTGA
This sequence comes from Phycisphaerae bacterium, assembly GCA_028282665.1. Taxonomy (GTDB): domain Bacteria; phylum Planctomycetota; class Phycisphaerae; order UBA1845; family UBA1845; genus JANQHN01. The sequence goes on from JANQHN010000411.1 coordinate 6,490, forward strand.
CGCGAACTTCAAGACGACTACGGAGAGTATTTACGCGATCGGTGACGTGATCGGCAACCCGATGCTTGCGCACAAAGCCCTGAATGAAGGTACTGTTCTTGCGGATCGTCTCGCTGGCAAAAACGAAGTGTTTGAACCTCGGGCCATTCCAGCTGTAGTGTTTACGGACCCTGAAATCGCCTGGGCCGGAGTGACTGAGTCGCAAGCCAAGGAGCAGGGCTTGGACATCACCGTTAAAAAAATTCCTTGGGGTGCATCGGGCCGGGCCGTGGCGGTGGGGCGTACGGACGGCACGACCAAATTGATCTTTGAGAAAGGCTCCAATCGTTTGCTGGGTATGGGAATTTGTGGAGTGCATGCCGGTGAGATGATTGCGGAAGGTGTTCACGCGATCGAAATGGGCGCGGTGGCCTACGATCTCGCCAGCACCATTCATCCGCACCCGACCTTGTCGGAGATGGTTGCGGAGGTGGCCCATCAGATGGGGTGAGTGTTGACAACTCCTGGTCCGCGTTAGGAGCGGGCATTATGATTAAGACGTTTGAAAGCGAACTACTTGCCGAGAAACTCCTCAAACAGGACGATCGAGTTGTCGTGGGGGTTTCGGGCGGACCTGACTCGATGGCGTTGCTGCACTTGTTCGTCGAGTTAAACAGCAGGCCGGATTGGAATCTTCAGCTTCACGTTGCCCATCTCAATCACGGTCTTCGCGGTGAAAGCGGGGATCAGGACGCAGCCTTTGTTCAGGCGTTTTGTGACAGCCACAACCTGCCTTGCACGATCGAGCGGCGTGACATTGCCGAATTGGCGTCGGAGGATCCGGGCGGATTGGAAGAAGTGGGGCGGCGTGAACGATACACTTTCTTCGAGCGTGTTTGCATCCGTGCCGATGCCAAAGTTGTCGCGGTGGGTCACCATGCCGACGACAATGCGGAAACAATTCTCTACCGCATCTTACGCGGGACAGGACTTCGTGGATTGGCGGGTATCCCAAAGAGTCGGTTGATTGCGCCGCGCAGCGAAATCCGCCTGATTCGACCGATGCTTCGGTTTTCCCGTCAGTCGATGCTGAATTTTCTCGACGATCAGGGAATCGCCTACCGCGAGGACGAGACCAACACCTCCAACGAGATGATGCGCAACCGCATTCGCAACACGCTGTTGCCTAAGCTGGAGGCTGATGTGAATCCGCAGGCGCGCGATGCTTTGAACCGATTGGGCGAACAAGCGAGTTGGCTTGAGGAGTACCTGCGTGAGACAGTCCAGCGCACGTTTGAAACGCTGATCGTTTCTCACACTGACCAGGAACTTGTTCTTAACGTGGACGCGTTGGCACGCAAGAGTCGCATCGTTCAGACCGAAATTGTCCGGCTTGCCTACGCTTCGTTCGGGCTCGGTGAACAGGACTTGTCGTTTTCGCATTTGGTTTCCGCGCTGGACATCATTCAGGATCCGGCAAGCGGTCGAAAGACCAAGTTGCCCAGTGGGATGACCATCGAAAAACGGTATCACCAATTGCTCTTCTCGCTGCCTTCGGATGACCCCAAGGAGTACATTGCGGACGAGATTGCCGTCCACCTTCCGGGTAAGACCGTGTTGCCACTTCGCCGACTCGTTATCGATTGCAGTGTGGAGGAAGTGACAGCGGCGGACATCGCCCAATTGCGCGGGCGGGCGACACAAAACGAGGAATTTGTCGACATGGATGCGGTCACCCCGCCGCTCATCGTTCGCGGCAAGCGTTCCGGTGAGCGATTTTTCCCTTTGGGTGCTCCTGGAAGCAAAAAGCTCTCGGATTTTCTCGCCGACGCAAAAGTGGATCCTAAGGAGCGGGAAAAAGTGGCGCTCGTTTGCGACCACTTCGGTCCTATCTGGCTCATCGGTCATCGCATTGATGATCGCGTGAAGCTGACTGAGTTGACGCGCAAGGTGTTACACCTTCGCGCGACATTCCTAAACGCATGACGCGCTGTCTTAAATTGTGATCCGATCCGTGTCGCTCATCGACTTACCACATTCCGGCCCAAGCGACGGCGATGAAAAAACGTATGGCTTGCGTCTTGGTAACGTTGGGTTGGCGATTTTAGGGCTTGCGTTTTTGACCCGGCTGCTGGGGGGGCTGTATCTCATCTACCGTCACGGTAACGCTGTCACGCTCGAATTTCCCGATGAACAACAATACTGGTTCATCGCTCAAAATCTCCTCACGGCAAAAGGGTTGGCGGATGAACTCGGATTCCAGGCTACGCGCATGCCGCTCTATCCCGCGCTGCTCGCTTTGTTTGTAAAACTTGATCATGGCATGTTATTGGCCCGAATTGTTCAGTGGATCGTTGGAGCGTTGTCCGCGTGGCTGATTGCGGCTGTGGCACTGCGGCTGACCCAAAAGAAACGGGTTGCCTATGCGGCAGGCGTACTCGTTGCCTGCGACCCCTTTCTCGTCTTCTTCTCTTCGTTGCTGTTGACGGAAACACCTTCAATTGCCCTTACATGTCTCTTGCTGTACCTGATTGTCAGGGATTTAACGAGCACGAATAGCAAAAGCGGAGATCGTCGTTCGTTGGGAATTACGATTCTTCTGGGGTTGGTATGTTCGCTTTGCGTATACACTCGTGAAGCGAACCTGCCGCTTGTCGTGTTGTGGATGATGGTAATGGCGGTGGGCGGGCGGTTTAGCAGGCGGTCCGTCGTATCGGCCGTCGCCGTTTTGTTGATTGTGTTTGTCTTGCTTATTCCTTGGGCTGTGCGCAACAAGCAGGTGATGGGTGATTGGGTGTTTTTGACAACGCGATCCGGCATATCGCTTTACGACGGTGTCAGGCCCGGCGCTGACGGTGGAAGCGATTTGGGTGATATCAAGGCCATGCCCGCCGTTGTGGGATTGAGCGAATCTAAATGGAACGCTTATTTCAAGACCGAGTCGATGCGCCTAATTTATGAGGAACCAGGTCGAATTTTTCGGTTGGCTGCGATCAAGTTTTCCAGAACCTGGAACCCGTTGCCTAATGTCGATGCTTATCAATCCACGATGATGAAGTTTGTGTCGAGCGCTTGGGCGATTCCACTGTTCGCATTCGCGGTGTGCGGTGTTATCCTATGGCGGCGCGACAAGGTGTGTCGGGTGTGGTGCGCGTTGGCTTTGCTGCTTGCGCCGGCACTGGTCGTTGCTTTGTTGCACAGCATTTTTGTAGGAAGCGTGCGTTATCGTTTGGTCGCGCATCCGATGCTTGCGATTTTAGCGGCTTATGCGGTCGTTGACATCCTTAAGTTTCTATTCGTTCGCCGTGAAGAAGGGCAAGATGAACGAAGCCGTGAACAGGAAGCAAACAACGAGGAGGCGTTTTAGGCTGCGTCTCGCGTTCGCCTGCACGGCGTTTTCACTCTTACTTTCCGGCACCATTGTGTATCGTTTGCTCACCCATCCGGAGCGCGTTCGCAGTTTGGCGGAAAGCGTGATCGGCAAGTACGTTGGGCCAAACGTCCAGATCGAAGCCGCCACCTTTTCTTGGTTTGAAGGAATTCGGCTGTCAGGTGTGATTATTGGAGATCCTTCCAAGGTGGAGGCGGACCTGAAGTCGTCCGTTGGAAACCGGCCTTTCTTTCAATGCCCGCGTCTCGAAGTGGAGTACGATCACTGGTCTTTGCTGCGTGGTGACTTGGTTATACTCAACGTCTTGGCGATCAGACCGCAATGCACCATTTCCCGCCAAATTGAAAGTGGCGTAACGAACGTCTCTCAGGTCCTCCAACCACTCTCGTCTGAGCAAATGGGCCAAGTTCCCAAGCTGCCTGTAATCGAATTGCGACAAGCTCGTTTTCTAGTTGAGCAGCGCACCGGCGAGGATGAGCGCATCGTCGAAGATTTGCTTCTTACTGTACGTGGGCGTCCTGCAACTGCGAATCCTCTTCTTTACGATGTGGTTTGGCAGGAGTTGGGCGACGACGTGACAGGCCATTCGCTAGTCGATTTGCAGGCAGGCCGTGTGTTCAGCGTGACCGGCGGTTTGCCATGGATGTCGATCGAAGGGGTCATGACCATCGTGGATGTGCAATTCGATGGTGCAGGCAGTTGGTCGCGGCTTTTGGGGTTGGGAGGGCGCGTGCGGGTTGTTGCTTATGATGTATCCTCTTCCGCGAACACCCTCGCCCAACGCTATGCCACGATTGAACTGAATAACGCCACCATCTCCATTCCTATGAACGACCGGGAATCTTCGCTTCCCTCCGATGATCGTTACCTTATGTTTGAGGATGTCAACGGTCGTGTCACCGTGCGAAAGGACAAGTTGGACGCCCGTTTCGATGGAATGTTGCGTGGCGCACGTTGCGAGGTTTCCGCCGCATTCTCGAGCACGGTAACCAATGTAGCAAGTTTGGACGACGTGGATTTTGAAGCCTCCATCGGCGTCCGTGAATTTCAGTTGCCACGTTACGGACCGCACGCACCGTTCGCAGAGGATCGTTTCGTCCGAGCTTGGCCTCAACTTCAACACATTTATGATCGATTCGAACCCGAGGCCATCGTTGACCTAAACATGGATGTCTCGAAACGGGCAGGGATCGACGAGCCCCTGGAACTAGACTATGCACAAGTGTGGGTTGCTGACGGCTACGTTTGTCCAATTTATTTCCCACTCCCGGTGGGTTCAATGAGTGGACTCATCGAGATCACGCCGAATGCCGTTCACTTTCAAAATGTGGGTGCGTACCACAACGGTGGCACGGTGATTACCAACGGTTACTTGGACAATCCGCCCGCGAAATCCACGGGCGTTATGTTTTTCGATGCCTTTGATGTTCCCTTCGACGATGCGTTGTACGACGCTGCCCGCCCTCGTACGCAGCGACTGTGGGATATTCTCGACCCGGAGGGGAACTGCGACGTTCATATTTCTTTCGATCTGGTTCCGCTCGCTGATGACGAATGGAGCGATTGGCCTACCCATGCGGAAATTGTGCTCAAAGGGATAGACGCTCGATACGAGGGCTTTCCGTATCGTGTCTCCGATATCAGTGGTGAGGTCTTCATGACACCGTTGCGTACGGAGGTGGATGTTTGGGGCGCTCATGATAATGCTTCCGTGACCGTGCGCGGTTTCACCATCAGTGACGAAGGCGAGACCGTGGACGGGCAACTCGAAATTCTCGGGCATTCGATGGAGATCAACGATGCGCTGTTAGGTGCGCTACCACCGGAGATTGAAGAATCCGTAGCCGTTTTTCGACCCGCTGGAGTGATTGACACGACGCTCCAGATGAGATGGAGCCCGGAAGTGGGCGATCTTCTTCCATACGGTGTGGTACATCTAAAAGAGATAAGCGTAAAACCTGATGCGCTTCCTTTGGTATTCTCCGATGTAACGGGCGATGTGGGTTTCGATCAGGACAAATTGCAGTACGAAGACCTTTTTGCGCGATTTGCGGATGCAACAATTCATGCGACTGGCATTCATCATTTCGACTTGCAGGAGGGGCCTCGCCGGGTGCACCTCAAGTGCACGGGAATGCCCGTCAATGAACAAACCATATCGTGCTTGCCTAAGGCCATTGGCGACGCTTTGGGAGATTGGCGGATTGAAGGTGCCGTGGATGTGAGCGCCGACATTGTTGCGAATACAAAAGAAGAGGAGGTTACCGGTGTCGATGCGAGTGTCATTTGTCGTGCGCTAACGCTTTCTCATCCGCGACTGGCCACCCCCGTAACCAATGTCGAAGGAACGGTCAATTACGATGGTCTAAATCTGTCGGGCGAAGGCATGACCGCAACACTGATCGCGCCTTTTGAAGTGGACTTCCTCTTGGAAGACGTTGCTTCGCTCAAACGTGGAGCATTGAGCCTACGAAGCGGGTCGATTCCACTCGATAAGCAGACGCGTGCATGCCTGCCATCGTTCGCACAAGGCCTATGGGATGACGTAGAAGCCAGCGGTGAGGTCGCTCTAGCACTTGATTCGCTGGCGTTTGAATCGTCCTCGCAGACGCCGGACTCTGGTATGACGTGGAGCGTGCAAGGTCACGTTGACTTGGCGCAGGTATCACTGCCAGGTCTGCTTCCTCTCAGCAATGCGAACGGCCGACTCACACTTTCCGGACTTGTTATCGATCCGGCTGGAGGAACAGCCTTAACCGGTACCATTGATCTGTCATCCGCCAGCCTGTTTGATAGACAAATATCCACAGCAGATTCTCCGTGGTCTTTTGCGCTAAATCGTGAGGGACGGGGGCAAATTCTCATCGACCAGATCCACGCAACCAGTTATGGGGGCACCATCGACGCCGCATTACGCGTGGATCTCGATGAACAGCAAGCGGAATTCGTGCTTGACGCAACAGCGCGGGCCATTGACCTAGAGCCGTTTCTTCAGGCTGATTTGCCGGTAAGTGTGCCCGATAATCAGCGCCCGAAAGCCTCAGGGCAAGCGCACGGCCGATTGACGCTGGCCGGAGTTTTGGGAGACCCAAAAACCTATTTGGGGACTGGGGGCGTCGAGATCAGGGAAGGGGCTCTATATCGGTTGCCGATTATTCTCGCCATCCTGAACTTCCTCAATCCCGCCACACCGCCCGATCCCAATGCGTTTGACTATGCGTGGGTCAATTTGTCGATCAATGGGCGTGAAATGCGGCTTGATGACATTCTTCTGGACGGCCCGGCCTTGCGGTTTGTCGGCTCGGGCTCGCTCTCATTGGTGGATTGGCACGTGAGTTTGTTTTTGCGCAGTGATGGAAGATGGCGTAACATTCCAATCCTCTCGGAAGTCATTCAAGGAGTGTCCACCGGGCTTATGGAACTCGAGGTTGTTGGACCATTCAGGCAGCCGGCGGTTCGAACACGCACGCTACGGAAGATGGACTCTGAGGTTAGAGACATCTTCAGACCCAAGCGAAGTGATAACAGGGTTCAACCTCGCTCTGGCGGCAGTTAGAATTTCTTCGAACAAAGGAGTTTCATGAAGGACCAAGAACGTATAGATGCGGCTCGCAGTGAGAAGTACGCAACGAACCCAATACCGGATATGCCGATTCCCATCCTGCGCACAGGAGTTGCGGGCGTATTGATGGGGCTCGCCAACCTCGTGCCGGGCGTTTCCGGCGGCACGATGGTGTTGGTCGTGGGTCTTTATAATGATTTTGTCACAAGCGTCGCCAATGTGACGAGTCTGCACTTTACCCGTCGGTCGATTTTCTTCCTTGCGTTAATCGCTTTCTTTGCGGTGGCGGCGATTGGTACTTGCTCTGGCTTTATGGCGTACATGGTAAGCAACCATCGCCCGTTCATGTACGCGCTGTTCATCGGAATGACGCTTGGCGGAGTACCGCTTCTGTGGGGTATGATGAAGCCTGTCAAGCCGATATGCGCGGTCGGCTTCATGATCGGTTTCGGCGCCATGATTCTCATTGCTAAAAACAATGTCGAAAAGCCTGATCACAGTACAAAGTCCGCGAGTCAGGCGGTGATAGTGGGAGGAGATTCCGTAGATTCGGAGTCTCTCGCTGCCGAAAGCGAAGACGCCTGGAAATTGTCCATCGAGCTTACGCCCCACTATGGGCGCGATGTATTCGCCGGCGTACTGGGCATGTCCGCGATGGTCCTGCCAGGAGTTTCCGGTGCGTACATGTTGCTGATTCTTGGTCGTTATGAGGTAATTCTCGGTGCGATCTCGCAGTTCAAAGACGGTTTGCTTTCCGGCGGAGGGATGGAGCAAGTGATCGCTGCATTGCATATTCTCATTCCGGTGGGCATTGGAGCGGTCGTGAGTCTGGTCGCTTTGAGCAATCTCCTGAAGTGGTTGCTACGAAAGCATGAGAAGGTGACACTCGGGTTTTTGCTGGGCATCGTTTGTGGGTCGGTAATTGGCATTTGGCCTTTCAATGTCGAATCCAACGTGGGCCAAATCGCTGGAGGATCCGGATTGGCTGTCGTGGGTTTTTTTCTGACGTGGTTGCTTGCTCGACTCAACGTTGCCTCGGTTGTGGGCGACACAAACGAATAGATCCTTTAAGAATTTATAGATCAGCGACATGAATCTTTTCTACAGACGCGATCTTGATGGGTTTTTTGGTCTATTTGTGGACAATCTTGTCCAATTACTGCTTATCGTTGCGCTGTGCGGCGGACTTTGCGGTATGACTGGAGATAACGCCCGGTTCATCACTCACGTGATCCTCCCCGGTGCGTCGATTTCCATTCTCTTTGGTAACATTTTCTACGGCTGGCAGGCGCATCGATTGGCAAAGCGTGAAGGGCGTACGGAGGTCACCGCGCTGCCGTACGGAATAAACACGCCATCGCTTTTGGTTTATGTGTTCTTTGTGATGGCACCTGCCTATCGCGAAACCGGTAGTGCGCTCGATGCCTGGCAAATGGGCTTACTGGCCTGCTTCGGTAGCGGCATTATCGAATTGTTCGGATCTTGCGTGGCGGAGCGGGTTAGGCGGGCTACACCACGTGCCGCGTTGCTTTCCACCCTCGCCGGTATCGCCATTGGATTTATCGCGATGGCGTTTGCCTTGCAGGTTTGGTCCAAGCCAATCGTCGCTATGGCGCCGCTGGCTATCGTACTCATTACGTATTTCAGCAATGTTAGATTTCCCCTCGGGCTTCCCGGCGGATTCGTTGCGATTGTCATTGGAACAGCTATCGCCTGGACCATGCCCGCTTCATGGACAGCCGTCACGATGAGTGCTGAGGCTGTTGGCGAAGGCTTCGCCGCCCGTGGCTTCTATCTGCCACAATGGTCAGGCGCGGCGCTGTGGTCGGTGCTTGCGGGTGATCCGGCCAAGTGGGTGCCGTACCTTTCCGTGATCGTGCCGATGGGGCTGTTCAACGTGATCGGCAGTTTGCAAAATATCGAGTCGGCCGAGGCGGCGGGTGACAAGTACCCGACCGCGCCCTCACTCGCCATCAATGGCGCGGGCACCATGCTTGCCGCCCTCTTCGGCAGTTGTTTCCCCACAACGATCTACATCGGGCATCCTGGCTGGAAGGGGCTTGGAGCACGTGCGGGTTACTCCACGCTGAACGGACTGGTCATCACGCTATTATGCATCAGCGGTACGATTTCGCTGGTGAATGCGGTCGTGCCTATCGAAGTCGGTTATCCGATTGTCCTATGGATCGGCATTGTCATCACCGCCCAGGCATTTCAAGCAACGCGTAAGGAACACGCTCCTGCCGTGGCGATCGGTTTGTTCCCCGCCATCGCCGGTTGGGGAGCAACGGTCGTGTTCGGCGCATTTCTAGCCGCCGGCGGGAAGGACCTGTTCACTCTGCTCGTAGGCGACCGTGGGGCAGAGATGAGTGGGTTTGCCCTGCACGGCCTGATTGTCCTGGAACGTGGCTATATCTTCACCTGCATGATTATGGCGGCGGTATCGGCGGCGTTGATCGATCGAAGATTTTTTACGGCTGCTGCGTGGTGCGTTGTCGGTTCGATCGCAACTTTCGTTGGCCTGTGTCACACCTATGTCTTGCGCGGAAATTTCGTCGATTCACTGCTGCGCTGGGTGAACACGACCGGCGACGACACTGCTATCGCCTTCCGGGCGAATGACATAACTTTTGGCTATTTTTGCATGGCCATGATTTTTGTCCTGTTTGGCCTGTACACCAAACGTTGCCCCCGCGCGCTGGATGGCGTGGATCATAACGTGTAGTGGGTATCACCTTACGATCGAGAGGACGGTCACGACCCGGATTGGCACGTTCGACCGTCGTCGCCTTTTTGCCTTGTCGGCGAAGTGCTCTGATCGTTTTGAGGCAGCGGATGCCACAGCCCGATCGTACTTTGGACGATGTTGCAATAACCGGTAGTCTGGAAGTGTTCTTCCTGGTTGTAGCTCCAGCCCAGGTAGGCACTATCTCCGCCGCTTTGTGTAGTGATGAGGAAGCGGTTTTTTAGTTCGCCGAATCCCTTGCATTGACCTACCGGCGAGTCGACGTCGCCTCGATTCGCATCCACAGGTACCCAACCGTAGTTCGGCAAATAGACTTGCGCCCAGCGATGATGAGCTTCGTCGATGCTTGCGTCATCGCCGCGCACCACAACGCTACCCTGATACCTCGCAGGTAAACCGGCTGCCCGGCAGAGAGCCACAAACGCAAACGTATACTCCGAACACGATCCGCTGCCACGCTTAAGCACAACTTCCGGCACGTCCCAACCGCCGACCATTTCGTAGTGTAAGTTGGCGATGAGGTGGTCATAGATTCTCCGTGCAATCCAGTAGGGATTCTTCTCGTCGCCGACGACTTTTTCCACGGTGTGTTTGATAAAATCACTCTCCAGACGATATCGTTCCCCGTCACGCAAGTAAAGTTCCTTGATACGATCTGGAATGTCCGCCAGCGTACCGCATCGTTCCGGAATAATTAAGTAGCGAATTGTCGAGATCTCCGCGTCAATTTTGTAAGTGAGTTGTATGCGTTTCCCCGCTTCAACTTCTCCAAGATTGAATATCGCGCACGCCTGCCCGAATACATCTTTTGTCATCATGCTCGGTTCGATCGAGAAGACCGGATCGGACAGCAACTTCTGCGCGGGCAATTCCATGGGCATTCCGAGATTAACAACTAGGTCCGACACGGTTTCAGGCCCATAGTTGTAGAAGTCCCATAGAAATTCGACGCGCGATCGACGCTTCTCGCTAAGCGTGTACATAGGTTCGTCGGCAAGCTTGATTTTGTGCAATTTGCGATCCTGGAAGTCGGCGGTGAGCAGCTCGTCGCCCTGCCAGACAAGTCCGGTCACATGGGGACCGGGGGCATTGACCACGCCTACGACGTGGCCCGTATCCGGTTGGACCAGATAGATCTCATCGTCCACCCGGTTGGAAATCAGCAGGTAGCCCTCGTGAAACGTCATGCACGTGCAACTTCTGTCCGGGACATCAACGTAATCCAGGATGGTTCCGTCTTTCGGAATGACTTTGTAGATTTTTGCGCTGCTGCGTTCGAGAATGTATAGCGTCCCATTCGCCCAGGCTAATCCTGTTGGGCATTTCCCCGGTGCATCAAAAGTATGTTCCACTGTCAAAGTTTTCGGGTTGAGAGTAAAGATCTTTCCGGTGTGGTCGTCGGACACGTAAAGTAGCCCGTTGCCGTAAGTAAGCCCATGAGGCCTGAGTGTGGGAGCGGGGAAAGAATTCCCCGCCACGCTTGCGCCCACCCGTCCTGTCAGATCGACAGTATGGATGCGCGCGTGACGCCAATCGGCGATGTACAGGCGTGATTCATCGCTGGCCAGCCCTGTCGGGTATTCGCAGGGAGAATCCAACGTTGCGACAATGTCCCCCGGCGCTGCTAAAGTGGTTGAATTCGTCGGAAGCGCGGTTACCAAGACCAATGCGAGCAATGATGCGGTGTAGCGTAACATGCAGTTTCTCCTGAAGGCTGGTTGGAACTTTGATTATAGCCCACATTGCGTCAGATGGTATCGACGACGAATTGGAGCGCCTCCGCCGGCCCTGATGAATGAAGGCAGACCATTGTCCGCGCGACGCCGGATGCGTACCATGATGGTCGAGTTTTTGACATCGTGCGTAAAGCGTGAGGAGCGTAGGTGATGAAAGTGATTGTGGATCTTTGCGTGGTGCCCATTGGCGTAGGCTTGTCCGTTTCGAAATACGTCGCAGCCTGTGAAAAGATCATCATGGAGGCCGGCTTGAAGCGCGAGCTTCATGCGTACGGAACCAATATCGAGGGCGAATGGGATGCGGTATTTGCTACAGTGAAACGGTGCCACGAAGTCGTACACGAGATGGGGGCTCCTCGTATCTTTACCACCATCAAAGCGGGAACTCGCACCGACCGCGATCAGACGATAGATGACAAAGTTCGTAGTGTGAACGAAAAGCTGGGAACATCCTAGCCCTGGATGTACTTGATGGCTAACCGTTCTCGATTTAACTCGATCTTAACAAATCTGGCTCTAAACTCGCTTGACATCTTTTTGAACGTGCGGAAGCTCACGACTTGCGAAACGGACGGACGGCGCGGCCGTCTACATTACGCGACTTGGACCTCGCTGTGTTAGCCTCTTTCCGCGCATCGCTCATCCGCAAGTATTGGAGAATACGTAAGATGACAAGCAAACTGGGACGGTTTACGTGCATTCTAGCATTGTCGATGATGTTCACTGCGATTATCACCGGCTGTGGTGATGGCGTGGAGGAACGAAAGAAGGCGGTCGGTATACGCACGATTTCCTCTGACGAATTTGGCTTCACGATGCAAGGCCCTGAAGGTTGGCTCAATAACGCGGCTGCGATGGGCTATGTTCGAGGTCAATTCACCAGCCCCGTCGAATCGGCGGAGGATGCTTGCAAGGAAGTGATTCAGGTTAATGTGCGAGACTTAACGGCACCCAAACTGGGTGCGGCTCCGAAAATCACCAAAAAAGGTGGCCCGAAGAAACGTAGTGCGAAATCTGAGGGAGGCAAGGGATCTGCGCGGGCGTACAAGCTGGATGATAAGCTCGTGGACGAAGTATTCGAAGACATCAAAGCCCAGGGCAAGGAAATTGTAGAGTTGGAGCGTGCGAGTGCTCAGTTCGGTGGACAAGAAGCGACCAAGGTTGTTTATGAATTAAGCTTGGGAGCGACGACGACGAAGCGCATCACGTACTTTTTCGTGAATGGCAAAAATCTTTACTGGGTGACCGGTGTGTCTGAACCGAATGCGTTCGACAACTACCTGTCTGTCTTTGAAGAGTCTTTCAAAACCTTCAAGCTGAACTAGTCGGCTCGCTAATCAGTACTTAGTGTGTAGGGACGCCACCTGCAGGCCGGAATTTCCAGCTCGTGGACGAACTAACAGGGCGGCGGCTGATGCGTCAGTCGTCGCTTTTTTCAGATCAACATTTCCGCCGGCACGCGGCAGTGAGGACCGACCACCAGCAAAGGATTGACCAGCGTCGCTTGGATTATCTCTAGCTTACTGCCAAATAGCAGTTCGGTAATGAGGCGGTGGCCTGCAGCGCCGACGACGACCAAATGATCGTGCGGTACGTCGTAGAGATTTTCCTCAAATGTGCCCGAGTCGAAGAAACGCCAGGATGCATCTGAGCCGTTGAGGTAGCTGCTCATTCCCTCCGCATCCAACACCGCTTCGCAATCTTCGCGCGTGACGCCGTCCAGTTGAGTGAAGATCGTAAACGGCACTTGCGCAAGTCGAGCCCGAGCGATTCCTTGTTTGACCGCGATTGCGCCCATCTTCGATCCGCCGAAAAAGATCGTGACACCGTTCCATTCTTTGTAGGCCATTGCAGGAATGAAGACGGGGAAAGGAGCATGTTTGACGATACCCCTTACCTTCGGGCCGATGTGTCCCAAGCCAATTCGATTCGATTTTTCGCTGATCACGCGCGGGCAGGACATGATCGCCCAATCCGTTGGAATTTCCGGTAGGTTCTTGTCTGCTAGTTCCATCGGTTCAAAGAGCGATAGCGCCACGTTCCCGTCCTCAAAAAGCGTCTCAACCCGTCCTTTCGCCGTTTCGGGGTATTGCAGGTACGAGTTGTCGAGTTCGACCATGATCTCTTCCGATTCGAACGGGACGACGAACCGTTTTGTGGTCGGGATGTAAACCGAGAGCGACACGCCGAATTGTTTGTGGCAAAAATACACCGCCTGCATAAGATTCTCGCGACCCATCGGCGAGTTGCGAAACACGTGAAACATCCTGTCTTTCATGGATAACCTCGTGGATCGGGCGTTGGCTGGCGTGTTTTAGATTGTTGTTCGTCCACACATTTGTATGAACCCGGTCAGTAGTAGGCTGATTGTAGTCACGTGATCGGACCTTTACAATCGGCCGCGAAACCACGAGCGTATGAGTACGGTGTATACTCGAATCTTTGGAGAAAACTTGTCACGTTATCATCTCCGAACGTTGAGCAGAGTGGCGCGACTCTTGCAACGCAGTTCAAAGCGTTAGGTTCCGTGCTATTGATCTCGTTGCGGTTTAACCATTTAAAATAGAGGCCGCATCCGTTCATGCGATTAACGTTTCGTGAAATCTCGTTCCCATTCCGTATGCGATGGCCGCGGTGGAGCCGGATCATGCTCCTGGCCGTGTTGGCTGGCGTTCTAAGCGGATTTGCTGCGCTTCTCTTCGAATGGGGGATGCTCCGTGGCAGTGAACTTCTGGTCGGACGGTTCACACACTTGAGCGGAGCGGACGTGTTTCGCTTTCACTGGGGCGTTCTGCTTCTTCCTGCGATCGGAGGATTGTTGTCCGGGCTCGCCGTCCACTACTTCTGTCATGGACAGATCGGGCAAGGTACGGACCTGCTTACTCGTGCCTTTCATCAAGACATGGGCAGGTTGCCGTTTATCACGCCCCTTATCAAAGCGCTCGCGGCAATCGGCGTCATTTCGTTCGGAGGCTCGGCAGGTCCTGAAGGACCCATCGCCGCCTTAGGTGCGGGCATCGGATCAACATCCGGTGAACGATTTGGACTCACGCCACGCGAACGCCGCATCCTGTTGATTGCGGGATGCGGGGCGGGAGTGGGAGCGATCTTCCAATGCCCGCTGGGCGGTGCGCTTTTTGCTGCCAGTGTTCTTTACCGCGAACCGGAATTCGAAGCAGAAGCGATTGTTCCCGCCGTTGTGGCCTCCGTGATTGGATACACGACCTACATGTCTTTTTGGGGATTCGGTGCGCACCTACTGCACGGCGCAGACACGTTGGTTTTCAGGTCGCCTCTGGAATTGATCCCGTATGCGATTTTAGGACCCCTATGTGGTTTGCTTAGCATAGTTTTCTACATTTCGATGCGCACCGTCGAAACTCGGCTTGTCCCAGCATCACGCTTGCCGAAATGGCTGGCGCCGGCTGCCGGCGGACTTATGACCGGTTTGCTTGCCTGCGCTTTGCCGCAAGTTATGGATGGAAAACTGGGTCTTGTTCAAAATGCGATGGAGAGGGATTTCTTCGGTGGCGAAGGTCAGGTCAACTGGTGGGGCTGGGTTATGTTCTTTGGCGCGATTATGCTGACCAAGTGTATCGCGACCGGTTTTACGCTCGGCAGCGGAGCTTCGGGCGGTGTACTGGGGCCTTGCGTGTTCGTTGGTGGGGCGGCCGGGGCTTTTCTCGGGGCGCTATGCGAAGCCATGATGCCGGGCGCGTTTCCCGAACCACTAAGGCAGTCTCTTATTCCAGTCGGGATGGGCGGAGTCCTCGCTGCCAGCATGCGCACCCCTCTTGCCGCTATTGTCATGGTGGTCGAAATGACCGGTAGTTACGGTTTGATTCCACCTTTGATGCTCGTTTGTGTCATCGCATACATCGTCGGGCGTGGATGGGGGCTTAACCATGAACAGGTCGACACGATGGCGGATTCCCCCGCGCATGCTGGAGACACCGTCATTCATCTTCTCGAAAGGTGGAAGGTCGACGAAGTCATGGAACGCGACTGGTCGCTTATCGCGAGTCCGGGAGATACCTTGCAGGAACTCGTCGAACGTGTCGAATTCGGCACCAGGCCCGTCTTTGCGGTGTGTGAGAAAGGACGCCTGGTGGGTTTGATATCCGTCGCCGACATCCACCGCATCGTCCAGGAGCCCGGTGCTGCCGAGGCCATTATCGCAATGGATCTCATGACAGAGAGGATTGTCTCTGCGGCTCCCGATGATGACCTGTACCAGGTCCTCAACGAGTTCTCGCGCACCGAACACGACGTCATTCCCGTCATCGCGCCTGATGCTTCGGGGGCATGGCTGGGCATGATCACGCGCGATCAGGTTTACGCCGCCGTACGAGATCGCGTTGGTGATACGCATCGAAAGCTCGTTGCCGAACACAAAGCCCTCGCACAAATGGAACAGGCGGGTGCGATGATTGAGCTGGTTGGTGGCGTGGCGCCGCTGCGCAAACATATTGTCCAACGATTGCTTGTTCCACTGCACGCGGTTGGGCAATCCCTTCGCGAAGCTGATTTTCGCAAGACTTTCGGCGTTCAGGTGATCGCGGTAGAGCAGGAAGACGGTTCGATCGAATGCCCTCCGAGAATAGATGAACCGCTCCGCACCGGACAGCGACTCGTCGCGCTCGTTCCTAAGGAGACGGACGATTCTACGAGTGAATCAGCAGAAAGCAGCGAAGCCTCGGAAAATCAACAGCGAGAGGGCTTTGCATGAGGCAATGGAAGTGGATCGCGGCCATTGGCCCCGGCATTTTAATCGCCGCAACCGGTGTAGGAGCGGGTGACCTGCTTACCGCAAGCCTCGGCGGATCGGCCGTGGGATTAACAATTCTCTGGGCTGCGTGGGTTGGCGGCGTGCTCAAATGGGTTCTCAATGAGGGAATCGCGCGATGGCAAATGGGAACCGAAACCACGGTTCTCGAAGGGTGGACGGATAAGCTGCACGCTTCGATTCGTTGGGCTTTTCTGCTGTACCTGCTTGTCTGGACGGTGTTCACCGGCGGCGCATTGGTCAATGCGTGCGGCGTTGCCGGTACGGGCCTGCTGCAAATCACCAGCGACATTCACACATCCAAGCTTGTATGGGGGGCGTTTCACTCACTGCTCGGGCTCGTTCTGGTCTGGGTTGGCGGGTTCAAGCTGTTCGAGAAGATGATGTCCGTTTGCATTGGAGTCATGTTTACCGCGGTTGTTGTGACGGCGGTTTTAATCGGTGCTGATGCTTCGGAACTGGTCACTGGACTGACCGTACCTCGCATTCCCCCCGACGGGCTCGGTTGGGTGTTGGGGGTGCTTGGGGGAGTGGGCGGGACCGTCACATTGCTCTCCTATGGATACTGGGTTCGTGAGGAAGGTCGGTCGGGCGAAAGCGGACTTCGCGCGTGCCGGATAGACCTGGCTATTGGGTATGCGATGACCGCCGTTTTCGGCGTGTGCATGATCGTGATCGGTTCAAAAGTAGAGATTACAAAAGGGCCTTTGCTCGCACTTGACCTGGCTGGAGAGATTTCCTCTAGCATGGGACACGCTGGACAAATGGCTAAATGGATCTTCCTTGCCGGATTTTGGGGGGCGGTTTTTTCGAGTTTGTTGGGTGTTTGGCAAAGCGTGCCGTACCTTTTCGCGGATTTTTGGTACTTAGGTCAGTCGGCGACGCGCGGCAGCACGCCCAAAGTACCGACCGACTTTACCCGCACACCTCCGTATCGTATATACTTGCTTGCGATTGCCGTAGGATCGCTGCCCATGCTTTTCATGCCCGTAGCCAAGGCTCAACTTGCTTACGCCATCATGGGATCGTTTTTCATCCCCTTTCTTGCTGCTACCCTCCTCGTCATGAACAACCGACGGTCTTGGATCGGGGACGCCTATCGCAACGGCCCACTCATTAACCTCATTTTGATGGCTATTTTGGTCTTTTTTTCCTACGTACTCGTCGACAAAACGCGTAAGAACATCAGTGGATTTACCCTGACCAAAACGAAACAAGTCGAGTCCGCTTCCGAGGAGATAAACAGTCGATAATGCTGATTGCGGGCGAGAATTCATAAAGTATCAACTCAATACCCCCTCGCCGCATTTCGTTCATGGCCTGACACATACCCTGCCGACATGATTCGTATCCCTAGTTGGGAACTGGATAGAGGAGGTTTGTGCAAACACCCCGCATTCACGCGCGGCACGCGGCCTGACTTTAGACAGAAAGCCGGCCCTTGCCCTAAGAATTTGGAGATAGCCCTATGCACGATCATGCACGAAGCAACTGGCTGGTTTTCACCGCGCTATTGGTAATGGCTTGTTGTCCCATGCTTGCTGTTGGACAGGATTTTGCAACGGTATCCGCCCTTGGGGATAGCCTCACGGATGTGGAGGCTGCACGTGGACCAAGCCATGTTGAACACATCACCGCGATGCTCGATGTCGAATTCAATAATTTTGCGGTGACCGGAGCGACCACGACGACATTGCTTGCGGATGGACAACATACTCAGGCGCTGGACGCAGGGACGACTTTTGCGTTCGTCTGGATCGGCGCTAACGACTTGTTGTTTGAGAACGCGACTTCCACGGCGTTGGGTGATACGACGTTTCTAAGCAATGTGGTTGCTCAATGGGAGGAAGCGGTCGACGCGCTGCTCGACGAAGGCGCCACAGTCATCACGGCTAACTTGCCCGACCTTTCGCGATTGCCTCTCGCAGATTCAGGCCTTTTCCCCCAGGCTGTGTTGGGCAATGTTCAGTCCGTGACCGTTGCGTTTAACGAGTTGCTCGCGGAAGCGGCGAAAGATCGCGGCGTACCGGTGGTCGATGTCTTTGCGACGTTCAACGGCTTTATGGATAGTGATGGCACGGTGTGTGGCGTATCTATTGATTTGCCTCCTGAGTTTGGCGAAAAGGATGATCTTTTCTTCGACTCGATTCACCCATCGTCCTTCGGTATGGGGTTGGTTACCAATGCTTTCATCGAGGTAATGAATGATGAATTTGATACCGGCCTAAGTCCTCTTTCGGATCAAATGCTCGTCGCGCTGGCAGAGGAGCAATGTGACACGACGGGAAATGATCCCGACGATGACGATGACGACGGAGTTCCGAACGATCAAGACGTTTGTCCGGGTGAGGACGACAATCTGGACACAGACAGCGATACTACGCCGGATTGCCTGGATGGGTGTCCGAATGACGGTGACAAGACCGAAGCGGGCGTCTGTGGATGTGGCGAACCGGATGTGGATTCGGACGACGATGGGGCGTATGACTGCAACGATGATTGCCCCGACGATCCGGACAAGACACAGCCCGGCGCCTGTGGATGTGGCGAGGCGGATACCGATACGGATGAGGATGGTGTAGCGGATTGCGAAGACAACTGCCGGACGACCGGTAACAGCGATCAGGCGGACGCGGACGGTGATGGCGTTGGTGATGCTTGCGATTCGGGTGGTCCGAGTGGTTTTTGCGGTGCCGGTATGATTGGTTTTCTGCCATTAATGATCTTTGGATTGGCCTCGATGCGACGCGGCTGTCAAGCGTGATTCGATCCGAAATGGTGAAGCGCGGGCGGCATGGACGACGCGGTGGGTCAAGCAGGCCCAGGCCTCGTCGGCGATGCCGTGGTGGCTTCCTTTGGCGCTGGCGAGGCTGTAGGCGTACCGGACCAGTTCGTTCTCATCCGCATCCAGAAATCCAGATTCCATCAGAAACCGCCGGTGGGCGCGGTAGGCCGTGGTGTTCGAGGACGGTGGCTCGCAGGCAGTTTCGGATCGACCTTCGGCGGCGCGGCGCACTTCACGGACGATGGTAACCGTAAGAGATTCGAGAAACGACCGAGCCTCGTTGATGGCGGCGTGGTGGTAGCCGTCGGCAGCAGTGGCGTCGGACTGCTGAAGGTGGTAGGCCGGCGTGCGCTGGTCCAACTCCGTGTACGGACGAAGCTCAACCAACAACGCCGCCAACGAAAAACACGCCGGCTCGGGCGAATGATTTTCCGCCCGCGGCTCAAGCGAATCGTTTGCCGTCAGCGACTCGAGTGAATTGTTTGCCGTTAGCGGCTCGGGTGAATCGTCCGTGATCCGTGTGTCGGCGGGCGGGTTGTTGTTCGCATCGCTTTCGGTCGTTTCCCGTGCGGCGAGTTGGGGTATGGTCAGTCCGTTCATACATCCTGCTCCATTTCGGGTGTCTCGTTTTGCGATCGTATGTTTATAACGAGGCCATGTGTTACGGTTGTAATGATCCGCCACGTTTCATGGTTATGAGTTTATTC
>JANQHN010000065.1 GCA_028282665.1 Phycisphaerae bacterium
GAACAGTCGCACACGTAACAGATCGACTCTAACGAACCACCGGGTCCACGCTATGACGAAGCCAACTGGGAGATCGCTCTCCGTCGCTTTCCATCACCGTCCAGATCGGAGTAACAACACCGTGGATCGGCGAAAACACCACGTCCAAATGAAGCCTGATCGGCCCACTGAACATACCTCTATAATCCGAGTACGCCCATGCGAACTCGTCATACGGACGACGATCCAAGCAAGAATCACGGTAGTAGAGCGGCAAGTGAGCGACCTCGCCACTCGGCACCAAAGCGAGCTTTTCTTCGTAATTGCGCGTCAACAGTGCGGGTTCACCTTCAGAAACACACACGCCTTTTGCGGAAGCGGTCGTGACCTTGCTTTGCTCGATTAGGTCGTCCTTCCAGGGATTGGGCGTAATGCTACATCCGAATGTCACAAGCAAAGACACGGCGAGCAAACTAACCAAACCGGCACTAAGCGTCTTACTTCCGCTATTCATCGATAACCTCCATGGCGTAGTTCGGCGATTCCTTCGTTATGGTGACGTGGTGCGGATGGGATTCGATCACTCCAGCGGTTGTAATTCGATAGAAGCGCGCTTCAGTCCGCAATTCGTCAATTGTCTGTGTACCGCAATATCCCATACCACTTCTTAATCCACCAATAAGTTGAAAAACCATATCTGCAAGCGGTCCGCGATAAGGAACGCGACCTTCAATCCCCTCGGGAACAAGTTTGCTCGTCGGTTTTTTGGAGTCCTGGGCGTATCGCTCGGCAGAACCATGCACCATCGCACCGAGTGAACCCATACCGCGGTACTCTTTGAAGCGGCGTCCTTTCCAAGTGATCGATTCACCGGGCGATTCTTCAAGCCCTGCAAACAGCGACCCCATCATAACGGTATGCGCTCCAGCAGCCATCGCTTTGGTCACGTCTCCCGACCTGCGTATACCGCCATCCGCAATCACAGGCACACCTGCGGGCGAAGCCACGCTGCATACATCCATCACTGCG
Source organism: Phycisphaerae bacterium (assembly GCA_028282665.1). Classification (GTDB taxonomy): domain Bacteria; phylum Planctomycetota; class Phycisphaerae; order UBA1845; family UBA1845; genus JANQHN01. The sequence continues at coordinate 1,009 of JANQHN010000065.1, forward strand.
GTGAGCTGCGGGACACCGACACCGGAAACCACACGTGTTGTACAGATGCTACCCGGACCAATGCCGACTTTGATCGCGTCTGCGCCCGCATCGACCAAGTCCTTTGCGGCGTCCGCAGTCGCAATGTTGCCCGCGATCACGTTGATCTCGAATCGCTTCCGAATCTCCTTGACGGACTCGATAACGTTAATCGAATGACCGTGCGCGGTATCGACAACCACAACGTCCACGTCACTTTCAATTAACGCCTCAACACGCTCGTAATCGTGAATGCCAACGGCCGCTCCGACACGAAGCCGTCCCCGACCATCCTTGCAGCTCATTTGATATTGCTGGCTACGCTCGATGTCGCGCATCGTGATTAAACCAGCGACTTTTTGATCTTTCGTAACCAGCAAAAGCTTCTCAACCTTTGCGTGGTTCAGAACTTTTGCCGCCTGTTCGAGACTTGTGTCAGGCGGACCGGTAACCAAGTTTTCCGAGGTCATGACATCGCTGATTTTCAAATCCGCACGATGATCGCCTCGCTCAAGGAACTTCATATCACGCCTAGTGATAATCCCCTTGAGGTGCCCCTCTCTATCGACGATCGGCACACCCGAAATGTTGTGCAAACGCATGATTTGCTGGGCGCGGGTCACCGATTCGTTCGGACCAAGTGTCACAGGATCCAAAATAACCCCGCTCTCACTCCGTTTTACCTTGTGAACCTCACGGCATTGATCCTCGATCGACAAATTCTTATGGATAAAACCAATGCCCCCCTCCTGGGCAATCGCAATCGCCAGGCGAGATTCGGTCACCGTATCCATGGGCGCGGAGGTGAACGGTACATTCAATCGAATATCGCGCGTCAGGTAAGTCGATAGATCAACCGTATCGGGCAAAACTGAGGATTTTCTGGGAACGAGCAGAACGTCGTCAAAGGTGATGGCGTCTTGTAAGACGCGGGTCTCCGCACAGTGCGGCAACGGCGTTTTCTTGGTCATATGGTGGGCACCTTTCGCTGAAGCACCTGGACTCAAGTGATAGGGCAATTACGCGATCGCGTCAAGAGACCAGATTGATGGAAATCGTCAAACGGTAATACGATACGCTTCAGGCCGGTTGCACTACGGCTCAGAATCAGCAAGTG
>JANQHN010000141.1 GCA_028282665.1 Phycisphaerae bacterium
TAATTCGACGTAACGCCGTCGTTGTGGTGATACGCCGCTTTGTACCACTCATCCTCAGAGGGAATGACCCACGTGGCGATTGGCTCGCGCGTCACCGCCAGAAGTTCTGAATTGCCCGTCGCACCGTTGAGAAAATACGATCCGTCCTCGGTCGTGGTCAGATCCTGGGCGCCGGTGGGCTGACCGTTATGAAGCCAGTTGCAGAATCTTGCCGCATCGCCCCAGGACACGAAGTTCACGGGCAAATCCCTCCAGTCCGTCGCCACGCTGTACGCGTAGCTGCCCGGCGAACCGGTACGCTCAATCCTGCAGCCCCGCTCGTCGTTCCACATGTCCGGGTTGTACAAACCATAGGTGTCGTCAGTGGCAACTGCATTGAGAAAATCGGTGTACTGGCCGGTGGTGATTTCGAATTGACCAATGTCGAAAACGTAGTCCACGCCACCGTAACCGCCGTGCGGATCATCACCGGGGTTACTCGGGTGGGTAACGGTGATCGTTTTCACCGTCATTGCCGCTTCAGGGACTACCGGTGTGAAGACTGCCCACACATAATCCGGATCGAGACCCTCAAGGCTTTGACTACGAGGGTGAGTTGGGTTCCATACACCGTAATAGTACCAGCCCGCCGGACCCGCAAAGGCGACCTCGGTCCAAGCCAGGACGTTTGTGTCGTCGACTGTGAGAGGAAAGACCAAGTTATTGTTGATGGTGCCGCTGTCCGTAGGCGTCGATCTGACACGCTGCACGGAGTAGTCCTGCAAAACACGACCTACAGCTCTCATCGCTGCTTCGACATCAGCTTCCGCAGTGAACGGCAGCACGGGCATACCACTGCCCCAAACGTCGTCAAATGACCTTTCATCGAACCTCACATCGAAAAGGGCTATCCCCTCTGAGTACGCAATCGCCAAGTTGCGGATACCGGTGGGCTCATCCGGCGGACCGACAAGAATCGTGTCAGACGTAGCCAGTACGCGCGTGGCTAGTTGCCAGTCGAAACTACCGCCTTGATACTCCCATCCGCCGTCACCTACATTATTCCAGCGTCCGGAAGTATCGGAAAGGCTGGACCATGATGCATGGCTGGTCGACGTTGCAGCCGTCGCCACGATGTAGTACTCCACGCCGGCCTGAAGCACAGGATTCAGCGTTGAGGTCAAAATGACCGCACCGGTGCCAAAGTCGGTCGGGTAACCGCTGGGCATCTGTGATTCATCCACGGTACCAAGCGACTCGATGAGCGTTTCCGGACCATTGCCGGAGCCGGTATACAGCGCCACGTCAATCAGTGCGCCTGGTTCAGGTAGATTCAAGCCAAGCTGCACGAAACCAAAGGTGGCGTCCGCGGTTGGGGTGAATTGCTGCGCCAAAGCGACAGAGACAAGAGGCGGGTTTGCATCAGCACCGCGGATGACCGCGCCGCCGCCTCCGAACTGATGGCCTGCCGGAACATTATCGAAAATAACCGGTTGAGCCTGCGCAGCGCTGACAACCATCATTGATGCCGCCAGGGTAATCGCGAAGGACTTGGGGATAGCAAACGCCGGAATTGACAGTCTCACGGTTCGTCGAGTTCGCATATACATCGGGTATTTTCTCCTGCTGGATCTCCGGTTTCATCAGCGAGTACTACTCGCCTCACAATAGAAAGCACGAAAAACCGCCGTAGAGGTCCGTTTTTTAGGCAGCATAGCGTCCTTCAGAATGGAAGAATTTTATCAAACTTTGTATAATCGTTTCTGTGTCCGGAGGTTATGAAGTTAATGCCAAATCCGCCCATACAGGATGTAACCCGAATACTCGATAAGCTTGCGGCAGGTGATTCAGCTGCCGCAACCGAACTTCTCCCACTGGTACACGACGAACTACGCGCTTTGGGGGCGCACTATATGAATGAGGAGCGCCCCGACCACACATTGCAAGCCACCGCACTGGTTCACGAAGCCTACGTACGCCTTGTTGGTTCAGGAACGCTTGAATTCAAAAGCAGACAACATTTCTTCGCTGTTGCGGCGCGGGCTATGCGACGGCTCTTGGTCAATCACGCTCGCGATCATCGGGCGCTAAAACGCGGCGGCGACGGTTGGGAACGAATCACTTTGGGCGAAGCAGTCATCGTGGAGAATGATCGATTCATCGACATTCTCGATCTTCACGAAGCCATCGAGGCACTATCAATTTTGAATGAACGACAGGCAAACTTAAGCGAACTGCGATTGTTCGGCGGCCTGGAGGTTGCGGAAGCTGCTGAAGTGCTTGGCATTGGCGTCACGACCGCAAAGCGTGACTGGACAATCGCTCGTGCATGGCTGACCAACCGACTAATGGAACGGGAAAGATGAGCCCAGCCGATCATAATCGGGTTGGAGAGCTATTCCTGGCAGCACGCGAGCGGCCTTCCGAAAAACGAGCAGCCTTTCTAGACCTCGCTTGCGGAGACGATACCGAATTACGTGCAGCGGTGGATTCGCTACTTGCGGCCGATGACAATGCGTCAATGCTCGACGAAGTGAATGGGCTGGATCTAAAAGCCAGACTTCAAGGCTTGGTTGACGAAACCTGCCATACAGCGGATCTAGAAAAAATTCCCGATTTCATCGGGCACTACCGCATCATACGCAAGATTGGCCAAGGCGGAATGGGTGCAGTCTATGAAGCTGAACAAGAATACCCACATCGGCGCGTTGCTCTAAAAATACTGCGACCGACCATATCTTCGCCCAATCTAATCAAGCGTTTCCAGCGTGAGGCACACGTCCTGGGCAAACTGCAACACACGGGAATCGCAAATATTTACGAGGCGGGCTTTGCCAACTCACCCACGCCCGGCGTACCACCTCAACCCTTTCTAGCCATGGAACTCGTCAACGGACTACCGCTGGACGAGTTTGCTCAGGAACGCCAACTAAACGCGCAAGCACGGATGGAATTGGTAGCCCGCGTCTGCGATGCACTCGACTACGCTCACCAACGCGGAATCATCCACCGAGACCTGAAGCCTACAAATATCCTGGTCGACGAATCCGGGCAGCCGAAGATTCTTGATTTCGGTGTTGCTCGTGCCACGGATGCCGACATGCAAAGCGTGACGTTGCAAACCGAAATCGGCCAGTTGGTGGGCACACTTTCCTATATGAGTCCCGAACAGACCAGTGGCAACTCGCGAAATCTGGATAAGCGCAGTGACGTCTACGCCCTTGGCGTAATTTTATATAAGTTGCTTGCAGGTGAGCTTCCTTGCAGCTTAAACAACGTTCCCATACCGGAGGCAGCTCGCGTTATCCGAGAAGTTGAGCCGACTCGCCTGGGATCAATTGACACGCACTACCGAGGCGATATCGAAACCATTGTCACCAAGGCACTCGAAAAGAACCGCGCACGGCGTTACCAGTCTGCCGCCGATCTGGCCGCGGACATTCGGCGATTTTTCTCCGATAAGCCGATTTTGGCGCGACCGGTCAGCACGTTCTACCAACTCCGCAAGTTCGCACGCCGCAACAAAGGTCTTGTCGCCGGATTGGCGATGACCTTTCTCACGCTCACGGCGGGCCTGATCGGAACCATCGGTTACCTCTTTGAAGCCCAGGCGCAGCGTGATGCCGCTGAGGCGGCGCGATTGGAAGCGGAACGTGTAACGGAATTTCAAGCACGGGTGCTCAGCGGCCTGACCGCACGCGATTTCGGAAGCAGCTTGCTTGCCGATCTGCGCAAGGAATACCGTCACGCTCTTGAAAAAAAGGGGCTGAACGACGAAACCATTGAAACCCAATACGCCACATTCGACAAAGCACTCAGCCAGATTGCCACTGTGAACATCGGCAGGACAGTGCTGAGCAATTCTCAGGCCAGCCGCGCGATCAAACTCCTGGAAAAAGGCTTCACGAACAACCCCGTCACTGAAGCGCGCCTGCGTGAGAGCGTCGGCGCCATTTATGGAAGGCTGGGAATGCACTCCGAGGCCGCTGAACAGTACGAGCAGGTCGTCGCCGCGCGCCGGCTTCACCTCGGGATCGATCACCCGCAAACGTTGGAAGCTGCACAACGAACTGCAACAGCCTATCGCAACATGGGGCAGATCGATAAGGCCGAACCACGGTTTCGCGACACCCTCGCTCGCCGTCGACGTGCACTGGGGAATGAACATCCTGATACGCTTGATACAATGGCCGGCTTGAGCCGTCTGCTGATCGGCAAAGTTGAACTCGACGAGGCCGAGGAATTGCTGATCGCAGTTCTTGACGCATCTAGGCGCACGTTAGGACCCGACCATAAGTTCACGCTCAGCCGCCTGAATGACCTAGGCCTCCTCCATCTGAATCAAGGCAAATTTGACCAGGCGATTACAGGCTTCCGCAAACTCGAGGCTGCCCAGAAACGCCTTTTAGGTGAAGACCACCCAGCCGTCATCACCGTCCGCAACAATCTCATGAGCACGCTTTTCAAGATGAATCGGTTGCAAGAGGCGGAACCGATCGCCCGCAACCTTGTTGTCTCGAGTGAGCGAACGCACGGGCGAGACCACCCACGCACGATCATGACCTACAACAATCTCGGTACCGTTCTTCTGCGTCTTGGCAAACTCAAAGAAGCAGAGGAGTTGCTTCGCATCGCCTCTGAAGCGGGAGCTACGCATCTCAATCCGGAAAACGAAGTGCGCATGAAGACCACGTCGAACCTGATTGACGTCTTATTGGCGCAAGGGCGGCCGGCTGACGCCAAGGTATACTGCGATGAACTGCTCCGAGTACGGCGCACAATGAAAGAGCCCAGCCCCGGACTGGTTGCTCAAACGCTCGAACAGTTGGGGTGGGCGAATTTTAACCGGAATCGACTGGTCGAAGCGCAAGACGCGTGGAAAGAGTGCGTCGAACTTCGGGCGCGAATCTCCGACAACCATTGGCTCACGAACCGTGCTCGTAGCGAATTCGGTATGGCGCTTGCGCGCCTTGCTCGGTATGAGGAAGCCGAAAAAATACTGATTGACAGTTATCGGGCCCTTGCCGAACAGCGCGATGAGATTCCGCCGGGTGACGGAGCGAGTTGTATCGAGGATGCACACGCTCGCCTCGTCGATCTTTATCGAGCGTGGGGCAAACCGGAGGAAGTGGAACGTTGGCGCAATCAAAACAACTGATAAAGCGTTCAACGATCACGGGTGATGATTTGGCTCGGCACCGGTCGTCGCAGGGAAAGATCGACCGCAAAACCAACGCCGCCTGTACCGCGAGACTCCAACCTCGTAGACGAGAAATAGGAATTCGGTCGCCTCGCGGTCTCTGAAGCGATCGGCCGCGCGATGGCTGATGCGACGATAGTGATGCATAACACTATAGCAGTTTCAATCCTAACGTAGCGTTTACTATCGACTTTCCGGCAGTACAAAACACGGTGTCGGCCACTTCACCTGGCTAGAGCTTGCTCTGGAATTTATTTGTACTTGGCAGCGTTTCTACTGGTATACTCATCTCCGTATGAGTAAAGCATCCCTAAAACTCGGTTTGGTTCGAAATTGGTTGCTCGTGGTCGGCGTATTGGCCTTGCTGGTCAGTATCACGCTTTGGACACGCAGTTTCATGTCGAAGGGCAATGCACCGAGCAAACTTACTATTACTGCAGGTAGTTCGCTGGGGCAGCGGCATCTTTTGGCCGAGCTACTCGCGAATGAACTCTCTCAGGCATCAACGCCGCCTATCAAACTCCGCGTCGCTTCCTGTTCCGGATCGGTAGACGCACTCTCCCAAGTCGATCAGGGTAAACTCGACCTCGCCCTCGTCCAGGGGGGGCTGCTTATGGCGCGCTATACAAATCTCCGCCAGGTATGCGCGCTTCACGTTGAACCGCTTCACCTGCTTGTCCGCGCAGAATTAGCCGATGACGTGTGTTCGAACTTGTCTACGTTGAGAGGACACACGATCAATCTCAGCACATTGGGCAGTGGAACTCACGCACTTGCACTTGAGGTTTTGCGTTTTGCTGATTTGCACCCGATCACACCGAAGCGACATGACGGCTTTATCGCCCAGGAACTGCCGTACGAACAACTGCTACACATCAAAGATCGAACAGCCCTGCCCGATGCTGTGTTTACGGTTTCTTCGCTCCCCTCTCCGATCGCGCGACACCTGATCAACGTGATGAATTATCGCCTCGTGCCCATCCCGTTTAGCCACGCTTTTTCGCTCGACGGACTTCGCCGGGCAGAAGCGCAGCGCATCCACAAACCCGGCACGGTTTCGCAATTGGCGGGTGTGAACCAGCTGCATGTGTATCAGGTGCAAATACCAGCCTATACTTACAGCGTTAATCCCCCAGTCCCTGAGGCACCGATCGCAACCCTGGGAACGCGGTTGCTGCTCGTTGTCAACAAAGACACACCTATAAAATCGGTCGATTCCATCCTGGCGGCG
>JANQHN010000310.1 GCA_028282665.1 Phycisphaerae bacterium
GAATTCGAAAAGGAGATCAGTTTTGAAGGCCTTCCTACAGGCGGTTCGCTGATGGTTTTCGGTCCGAAGCGCAACGTCCTCGAAGTCGCCGAAGCTTTCATGGAATTCTTCATCGAAGAAAGCTGCGGTTATTGTACGCCCTGCCGCGTGGGCAACGTCCTGCTGAAGGAACGCCTGGAGAAGATCATCAATGGTCGCGGGGAACCGGCTGACCTGCAGTATCTCGAGGAGTTAGGCGAAACGGTTAAATTATCCAGCCGGTGCGGCTTGGGGCAGACTTCCGCGAATCCGATTTTGACAACGCTTCGGAATTTCCGCTCGGTTTACGAGAAGCTTGCGACGCCGAACGAGGATGGGTTCATGCCGACGTTCGATATCAACGCAGCGCTTAAGACTTCCAATGACATCACGGGCCGGCAGTCGGTCATTTACCAGAATTAAGGAAAGACACCTACGATGAGTGACAAGATTACCTTTACGATCGATGGTGTCGAGGTACAGGCTGACCCAGGTCAGACCATCCTCGAAGCGGCCGAGCAGGCGGGTGTCTACATCCCCAGGCTCTGTCACCACAAAGAACTGAAACCGCACGGTAGCTGCCGCGTTTGCACGGTACTCGCAAACGGTCGCCCGATGGCATCCTGCACTCAGCCCGCCGCTGAGGGCATGGTCATCGAAAACGAGTCCGAACAGGTCACCAAGATTCGCAAGAACCTGATCGAGATGCTGTTCGTCGAGGGCAATCATTTTTGCATGTTCTGTGAGAAAAGCGGTAACTGCGAATTGCAGGCTCAGGCGTACAGGCACGGCATCGCCGCACCGAAATACCCCTATTTGTTCCCTGCCCGCGAAGTGGACGCCTCCCACCCGGACATCTTCGTCGACCACAATCGGTGCATTTTGTGCGCCCGGTGCGTGCGTGCGTCGAAGGACTTGGACGGCAAGAACGTCTTCCAGTTTGTCGGTCGCGGCAAGGACAAGCGCGTCGCGGTTAACGCGAAAGCGAAGTTGGCGGACACCAATGCGGACGTCACGGACAAGGCACTTGAGGTTTGTCCGGTCGGCGCGCTTTTGAAGAAGCGCGTCGGGTATGCAGTCCCCGTTGGAGAGCGGTTGTACGATCACAAACCCATCGGCTCAGAGATTGAGGCGAAGCGTTCTTAGGAAAGAGGATACCGATCATGGCTAAACCGAAAGTTGCGACTACTTCTCTTGCCGGTTGCTTCGGTTGTCACATGTCGCTGCTCGACATAGACGACCGGATCCTCAAGCTCGTGGAGCTGGTGGACTTCGACAAATCACCGGTGGACGACATCAAGGAATTCACCGGGCGCTGTACCGTAGGCCTGATTGAGGGCGGATGCTGCAATGAGGAGAACGTGCACGTATTGCAGGATTTCCGCAAACACTGCGACATTCTCATCTCAGTGGGCGACTGTGCGATCATGGGCGGCATCCCGGCGATGCGAAACACCATCCCGCTAAAAGAATGCTTGGACGAGGCTTACCTCAACGGCCCGACCGTTCACAATCCGGGCGGGCAGATTCCCAATGATCCGGAAATTCCTTTGCTTCTCGACAAGGTGTATCCTTGTCATGAAGTAGTGAAGATCGACTATCACCTACCCGGCTGTCCGCCGCCTGCGGATACATTGTGGGAGGCGCTGGTCGCTTTGCTGTCGGACAAACCAGTGGACCTTCCGTACGAACTGATCAAATACGATTAATCGGGATCGGAGAAATAGCGTGGTCACGACGACAAACAACATGAATCGAGTGGTGATCGAGCCGGTCACCCGCGTCGAGGGGCATGGCAAGGTCACGATCCTGCTCGACGAACAGAAACAGGTACAACAAGCCCGGCTTCACATTGTGGAATTCCGCGGTTTCGAACGGTTCATCCAAGGCAGGCCTTATTGGGAAGTGCCGGTGCTGGTGCAGCGTTTGTGCGGCATCTGCCCCGTCAGCCACCACCTTGCGGCCGCCAAGGCGATGGACTACGTCACCGGTACGGAGAAGCTCACACCGACCGCCGAGAAGATGCGCAGGCTGATGCACTACGGGCAGATGTTCCAATCGCACGCCCTGCACTTTTTCCATCTGGTTTCGCCGGACCTGCTTTTCGGCTTCGATGCCGATCCGGCGATTCGCAACGTCATCGGTGTTGCGGCGAAGTTCCCCGACCTCGCCGTGCAGGGTGTGATGATGCGTAAATACGGCCAGGAAGTCATCAAAGCTACTGCCGGGAAAAAGATTCACGGCACGGGCGCCATTCCGGGCGGCATCAACAAGAACCTGTCCATCGAGGAACGTGATTCGTTCCTCAAGGATCTGGATCAAATGATCGAGTGGTCCCGCAGCGCTTTGAAAATTGCCAAGGACTACACGGTTGAACATCTTGAAAAGCTCGCGCCGTTCGGTTCGTTCGACTCGAATCATCTTTGCTTGATTCGCGAGGACGGCGCCATGGACCTGTATCATGGTAACCTTCGCGCGATCGACGCCGAAGGCAACAAGATCTTCGATCAAGTTAATTACCAGAAATACCTGGATTACATCGTCGAAGAGGTTCGCAATTGGTCGTACATGAAATTCCCGTTCATCAAGTCGATCGGCGCAGAGGACGGCTGGTATCGCGTCGGTCCGTTGGCCCGCGTGAATGCCTGCGACTCGATCGACACGCCCGAGGCGGAAGCAGCCCGCAAAGAATTTATGGACGTTACCAAGGGCAAGCCCAACAACGTCACCATGGCCTATCACTGGACTCGCATGATTGAGCTGTTGCACTCGATCGAAAAAATCAAGGATCTGCTCAATGACTCTGATTTGCAGGGTACGGACCTGGTGGTCAAGGGCGAATGGCGTGGGGAAGGCGTAGGCCTGATCGAGGCGCCGCGCGGCACGCTGTTCCACCATTACCAGGTAAACAAGGACGATCAGGTCACGATGGCGAACCTGATTGTATCCACGACACACAACAACGAGCCTATGAATCGCGCGGTCGAGAAAGTCGCGAAGGATCATCTGTCGGGCGTGGAAATCACGGAAGGCTTGCTCAACCACGTTGAGGTTGCCATTCGTGCGTATGATCCATGCCTTTCCTGTGCGACTCACGCGATGGGCAAGATGCCGCTCACGGTCAAGCTGGTTGACCATGAGGGCAACCTGTTGGACGAGAAATCCAAGTAGCATGGGCGAAAGCGCCTGCACGGTATTGGTTATCGGGTATGGCAACCCAGGTCGCCTTGACGACGGCCTGGGGCCTGCCCTCGCCGAAGCAGTCGCTAAGCTCGGCATTGACGGCGTAACGGTCGATTCGGACTATCAATTGACCGTGGAGGACGCGGCCGAGGTTGCCAAACGCGACGTGGCGATTTTCGCCGACGCCTCGGTAAACGACCCGGAACCGTTCTCCTTTCGGGAGATCGAGCCGACCGGTTCACTCAGTTTCACCACGCACGACGTCGAGCCGGCTGCGGTGCTCGCGCTGGCCCACAAGCTATTCGCCGCGAAGACACGCGGGTACATCCTTGCGATTCGCGGGTATGAATTCAACGAGTTCGGCGAGCACTTATCGCCCAAGGCGATGGGCAACCTGGACGAAGCGACGAGATTTTTGACATTGGCGCTGACGCATCGCGACTTCACGCCCGTTCGTGCGGAAGTTCAGAATAAAGACGCAGCCAATGACACCACACCACCTTCAACGGATTAGAAAGCCATGAAAGACGGCAAACACGTAATTTTGTATGTGGATGACGACGAGGACCTGCTGCACGCGATGAACCTCGTGCTCGACAAGCACGGCTACTCAATGGTCTCCGCCTCCACCGCGGAGGAAGGCTTGAAGAAATACAAGGAGACGCAACCCGACCTCATCATCGTCGACCTGATGATGGAAGAAATCGATGCGGGCACAAGCCTGGTGCGCGACCTCAAGGCTGAAGGTAACGCCGCCCCCATCTACATGCTCTCCTCGATGGGCGACACCCTGAACATCCAGGCGAGTGGCGCCGACTTAGGTCTAGCCGGCATCTTCCAGAAACCCATCGACAATAAGAAATTGATCGATATTCTGGAAAAGAAGCTGAAAAAGTAGGGACCTGCCGGTCGTATTCGCAATACCTTTGGAATAGCTTCCTCTTTTAGTGCATGAAGAACTTCCGGGTCCGGACGGGCTTTCATCGCCTATCCGGACCCGTTTTTCGCCCACCGCCGATCCCTCTAACCTTTTCCCTCTCAACCAGTTGCATACCAATCGCGGCAGCAGTTCCGTTTTTGCTTTTTTTTTCAACAGATTTCGGGCGCGACAGTGACGCATGGATATATTAATCAGAGGGCACTGTGGAAGTGCTCACCCGCGATTCCTCAGCCCAGCCTTTTGAAAAGATTGCTATGAGAACAACATCAATCTGTACACCGATTATAGCATCGTTTTTTTTAATTCTCACACCCCTGCCCAGCGCTGCCTCCGATCCCGCACTTTGCGAAGGCGACATGGTTGTCACGATTTATGTAAAAAAGGAAAGCGAGCTAGCAACCCTATCAAAACTAGAACATCTCAAGGAGAACTTCGAGCGCTGGTCCGAGGTTCCGATGATCGGCGAAAACGATGCCCGCGTATCTCCGGTCGGATTGGAAGCGCTCAGGCAAAGTGGACTCAGCTTTACCGTCAAAATCCCCGATCTCGCCCAGCACATTCGCGAAACTTTTCGCGGACGTGACGAGCCCGATTTTTTTGCCACACACCGTACGTACGAAGAGACGCATCAATTCATGGTGGATCTCGAGGCTGCGTACCCCAACCTTGTGGAGCTGTTCAGCATTGGGCAATCGGTCGAAGGCCGCGAGATATGGGCACTCAAAGTAACGGGTACTGACAGAACAAAGCCCGGCGTGCTCTATCACGCCGCCCAGCACGGCAATGAGCAGGCGGGCAGCGCGGTCCCTCTCTTCGCCATCCACCACTTGCTAACGACCTATGATGATTCGCAGGAATCGTCTTTCTTAATTGATAACCTGGACTGGTTTATCGTCCCGATCAGCAACCCGGATGGCTATGTCGCGGGCACTCGCGGTAACGCAAACGGCATCGATTTGAATCGGAATTGGGGCGGGCCGGGTTTTTATCTCAGCAAATACCACGGTCTGTGGGCATTTTCAGAACCGGAGACGGCTGCCTTGCGCGATCTCCTGCTTGAGGAGCCGAGCATCATGATGCATTTGGATATTCACGGCTTCATCACGTGGCTTTTGTGGCCGTGGGGTCACAAACCCGACTTGTGCCCTCACGATGAAGTATTTTTGGAGATGGGAACAACGGTTCAATCTCTTATCTATGACAACTTTCAAGATCTCTATACGATCGGAAACGGCTACGACACTGCCTACTCTACGCCGGGCTGTTCCATGGACTACGTCTACGGAGTGCATAACGCGTGGTCTTTCACGTTAGAAGTCTATCCGGGCTTCACACCGGACAAATCCGCAGACTTTCTTTCCACCTTGTTGTATCTCGCCGGTCGAACCGCCGATTGCAACGCCAACGGGCTGGCGGATTCAGTCGAACTCGAAGAAGGACTCGTGCAGGATTGGAACCTCAATGGCATCCCGGACGAATGCGACGCCGAATCACCGGTTTCGCTCCGGTGCAATATGGACGTAATCTCGCCAACGGATTCCCTGGGGACGATCCTCTACGTAGATCAAAGCGCGACCGGTGGCCAGGACAACGGTACCGATTGGGAAAATGCATTCCTCGACCTTCATGAAGCCATCGCATGGTCAAATTGCATGCAAACGGCGGAAGAAATCCACATCGCAGAAGGCGCGTACAAGCCGGGCTCGTCGCTTACGGCAGACGAACGCGCTGCGACGTTCGGCATCACACACGCCATCGCGATCTACGGTGGATTCCCAGCCGGGGGCGGCACTATGCAAGATCGGGACACCGCCACCCACCAGACCGTACTCAGCGGAGATATCGGCATCCCGGGAGACGATACTGACAACGCTTACTCGGTTATCAGCATTTCATTATGCCGTACGCCTTTTTTGCTCGATGGGCTGACCGTTCAACATGGCAGAGGCTCGAATCCCAACAGTACAATCAAACCGAACGGAGGAGGTATCAGGATCAAAAACGTCGACGGTACGATTTCGGATCTTTTGATTAGGGACAACCAGAGTTGGCGCGGCGGTGGTGTATACGCCTGTTGCTCAACGCTTTCCATCCTCGACACCACGCTTTTAGGTAATACGTCATACGAGAATGGGGCATACCATTCTGGCGGCGCGATCCACGCCCTCGAAAGTACGCTCATGTTGTCAAACTGCTCCGTACTGGAGAATTATGCGGGGGGTAATGGCTGCGGAGGTGTGTACGTTGAAAAATTTTGTCCGTACAATAGACTTATCGCGGTCTTGATTGACGATACTCTTTTCTCGAAAAACACTACACGCGACGGTATCGGCGCCGCTCTCCATGTCAATGACGTTAAGCTTCGCCTGTCCGGTTCTCGTTTTCTCGGCAACCGTGGCTGGCGAGGCGCATGCATGGTGAACCAATGCGACAATCCCGTGATCTCGAACTGTCTCTTCGCCGGCAACACCGCCAGGGCATCCGGCGGCGTTATCACTTTTGGGTCAACCGACCCTTTCAACCCTTTGCAAGTGCATTCGTGCACATTTCTAGCAAACAGGGCGCTGACTGGGGCGGTCGCACTTTGCTATGGGAATTCGCCATATTTTTTTAATAATTGTATTTTTTGGGGTAATGAAGCCAGCGAGGAACCATTCCTTTTCAGCGGTTTAAATGTACCGGACATTTCTTATTCCAACATTCAAGGCGGCTGGCCCGGCGAGGGCAATATCAATCTCGATCCAATGTTTGCGGCCATGCCCGACGATGGCGGAGACGGCTTTGGGGACGACCCCGATACACCCGACATTGACGAAAGCGCCAACGACTATTACGGCGACTATCACCTGATGCAGGGTTCGCCTTGCATCGACGCGGGCAGCAACTTGTCAGTCCCCGAAGGCATCCTGTCCGACATCGACGGCCTGGCCCGGTTTTTCGATGATCCGTTCACCATCGACACCGGCGAGGGCAGCGCCCCTATCGTCGACATGGGCGCCAGCGAGTACCACGACTGCAACAACAACGCCATCGCCGACCACCTGGATCTGCTCAACGAGACGAGCCCGGACTGTAACAGCAATCTCATTCCTGATGAATGCGACCTTGCCTCGCAACGTTCTCGCGACTGCAATGCGACCGGCATACCCGATGAATGCGAGGGTTACGGTATTTGCTTCGCCGACCTCGACTTCAATTGCGCAGTCGGTCCGGGCGACATCGGCGTGATTAAAAATCACTTCGGCTGCGATATGAACGTTCTTTCCTGTAAAGCGTTGGACTTGGATGGGAACGGTTCGGTAGGTCCGGGTGATGTGGGATTCGTCAAAAATCTGTTCGGACCTTGCGTACCATGATGCGGCAGAATAGCGACTTATCCAAATAACGCTCCAGCGTTGACCGTGGCTTTCGCCCACCGATCATGTTTCCGTACGACTTTGCGCGCGGCGTTCGTGTTGAGCGATCGGCTATGCCTTTGTATTAAATGCTTCCTTACCAGTTGACTTCTTAGAAACGCAAGGCTAGGACTTGATATAAGGATAAAACCCGAGGCCGGGACGAGTTCCGGCCGGGCGCAGCGTCCGGCGCCATGCATGTCACCCCGGACGCTTTTGAACGCTACGTTCAAATTGAAACGGCTATCAAAGGTAGCCGGCTGCCTGACGGCTCCTGTCACCGTCCCCCGGTCGATCGGGGGAACTTGGATGCCATGTCATGCGAGCCGGCCTCTGCCCTCGAACGTCACTTTTTGTTTACGCCATATTTCTTATTTTTACATCCCTAATTCCATTGCAGGCCACCAGGCACAACCCGCCTCCGATCCTTCAGGAATGCGGCGGCGTTGCCGCCGACGAATGCGACGACCACTGCACCGAAGATACGTGCGTCGATGAGTACTTCCTTTGGCCTGACCTAACGAGTGGAGCGCTTGTATTTTTGGAGACGATTCGAGATCAAACGAGAGGCAATCTTACAGCTATGCG
>JANQHN010000339.1 GCA_028282665.1 Phycisphaerae bacterium
TGAAAGGGAAAAGAAATGCGTTTGTATCCGATGTGTATCGCCGTTCTTTTGGTTATGTCTGCCAGTTCAGTGTTCGCCGACTTGCCGGACTATCAGTTCGTCCCGCTCAATCAGCCTGGGATCAACTATTCGCGTGCGTGGGAAATCAATGATGCGGGAGTTGTAGCGCTTGAAGGAGGCGGTGGTGTAGGTGGGACCATTGGATTCACTTGGTCCGAAGGTACCTTTCTTCCGTTGCAAACGATCGTTCCTGCTGGGTCTAATGCCCGGGCAACCGTCCGTGCGATCAACAATGCCGGTGTCATTGTCGGGAACAGTTACGGACCGGGTGGTCTTTTCGACCAGCGTGGTGTGTCTTGGTCTTCTGATGGTACAATCACCGATTTGGGGCGGTACAACAACTCCAATACGTTTTTCCGTGACATCAATGAGTCCGGTGTGATTGTAGGGGGATCTAACCGTTCTTTCCGCTATGACTCGGACACCGGGTACACCGAATTGTTTGCTCTTAACGGCGGGACGAATACGTCTGTGCAAGCGATCAATGAGAATGGTTGGATGGTGGGCAGATCGCATGCCGAAATCGCCGACGGCGTCAATCAAAGTCGTGCCACAGTGTGGAAACCAGACGGTGAGTTGCTCAATCTCGGTATCCTCGATATTCCGAATCAAGAGGATGTCATTTCCTTTGCTCAGGGTGTCAATGACAATAACGAGGTTGTTGGTTATTTCGGAAATGCGTTGTTTTTTAGTCATGCGTTCTACTGGAGTGAGAGTAGCGGTCTAATCGACCTTGGCGCTCCAGGAGGGCGGAGCAGTTTCGCCAACGACATCAATAATTCAGGTATGATCGTTGGGCGGGCAAGCTTTACGGACGATCCCCAATCCCGGGCTTACCTCTGGTACGATGGTTCCGCATATGACCTTAACGACTTTCTACCTGTGGGGAGTGGATGGGAGCTTGCGGAAGCCTATGGTATTAATGAGATTGGGGATATCGTAGGGCGCGGCTCGTTTAACGGTCAATCGCAGGCGTTCCTTCTTCGTGTGCCCGAGCCCAATTCTTTGGTGTTTCTTGCGATTGCCGCTTGCTTGCTCGGTGTTCGCCGGTACTAGTATGAAAGCGCTGGTCTGAGGCTGAGTCCGAGATTAAGGAATGTTTCAGAACCTATTCCTTGCTTGCATTTTGCGTGAATGGAGCAGGATGTAAGCAAGGAATTCACCCTTTTGCCGCGCGCTTGGCCGGAACGCGGCGTCGTCTTTCTTCCCTTTATGCGTTCAATCATGGATTTTTTGACAGTCTCTAAATGCTTCGAAGACGAGGCGAGATATGATGAGTTTCCAGCGTGAATCCCCACTTGGTGGCATATCTGAATTTCGATAACATCAACTAAAGCAATTTTTTAAGCGCGAGCTGCGAGAAAGAACATTCGAAGGTTGGATTTTTCAGCGAATGCAGCATTCGAACACGCTATGTAGCAGATAGCAATAGATCGTATCGTGCGAACCGTTGACATCGTCATTGAGCACTTCTTGCCAGGATGTGCTGGCTTGATCATGTGGGATGATTTTTTAGGGAAGGGCAATTTCCATGCGCAGGCTTCTTCGACTTCCCGGGTTGGGCATTGGCGTACCGTGGCGGCGCCTCGTTCGTATTCCAAAACGCGCGAACTGACTTTTTGTAACGTAGGCGATCAACAAAATACGGGCGTTCGCAAGGCTGCGCAGTATTCACTTGTCCGTCGATGTCTTTGTGTTTCGTTTTCTTATCGGGCTTCCGTGTGTGATAAATCACAAAACAGAACAAACCTGGGACGGGCATTCGGGTGATGTGTTGGTGTCAACGATGAAATTGCTGGCACCTTTTCGTTTCGCCTATGTAGCTGCAACCAGGTCAGTTTTCCTGCCTGCATTGATATTCTGGTCCCATTACTCCTCTTGGATTGGCCAAGCCAAGGGAGTAAACTTGTGTTTTGGGGTAATGAGCGTGCCAGCCATATACCGCGAATTATCAAACCGCACCCGCCATTTGGAGAAGGAGTTAAAAAGTATGTTCCGGATTGTAGTTTTGCCGATGTTTGTGCTGATTGCTCAGCCGGCCTTGGGACAAAACCTCTTTTTGTCTGTCAGCGATGATACGGGTACGCAACTTGGAGGGCTGACATTCGCCGATGCCGACATCGTCGAATACGACGCAGATGCGGATTTGGCGGAAATTTTCTTCTTCGAGGAAACCATTTCGCCCAATGCCGATGTGAACGCCCTGCATCGCTTCGATGACGGCTCTATTCTCTTAAGCACGCGCCTCAGTGGTCGAACGCTGGGTAGTTTCACGTTTAATGACGGGGACCTCGTTCGCTACTACCCCGGCACATTCAACGCGGAATTCTACTTCATTACTGAAGACCTGTTTGGTTCCAATGCGGATATCGATGCGGCCTCGGTTAATGCGGACGGCGACATTTTTCTCTCGACGACCGAACCGAACACGCTCGGCGGGTTATCGTTTACGCCTGGTGACGTGATTGCTTACGATCCGAATACAGCAACAGCATCGCCGGCTATTCGTGAGAGCATGCTTTTTGATGATGGCACGGGAGATGTCGTAGCGATCCATGCGATGGAAGATGGGACGTTCTTGCTTTCGTTTGCTGATGATACGGAGATGATTGGCGGTGTTCTTTATGCTAACGGCGATGTCATACACTACGATCCAGTCGGTGACATTGCGACGCTTTATTTTGCCGAGACACTGTTCACTGATGGTGTTAACGCGCATGATGTAGATGCGGTTTATCTTTCTCCACCTCCTCCGCCCGCGTCGCTCGGTTGGACGCTATTCCTTTCGGATAACAACAACGCCGGAAACCTGCTGGGCGGTATTGAATTTACCGACGGTGATGTTGTGACCTACAGCATCGACGATGACCAGGCTGCATTGTTTTTCGCGGAATCGTCGATTACACCGAGCGCGGATGTAGACGCGTTTCATCTGTTCCCGGACGGTTCGTTTCTTTTGAGTACCTTGTTCAACGGTCGAACGCTCGGCGGGTTGACTTTCAATGATGGCGATCTCGTGCGTTACGATCCGCTTACGGATGTGGCGGAGATTTTTTTCATTTCCGAGGCGCTTTTCGGCGCCAGTTCGGATATCAGTGCGGTTTCGATTGACCGGCAAGGTCGAATTTTACTTTCGACGCGTGAAGACAACACACTGGGCGGTGTCAGCTATTTGGATGGCGATTTGCTGGCCTATGATCCGGATACGGGATTGGCCGAGATCGTGCTGTCCGAATCGATGATCTTCGATGACGGCGATGGGGATATCAATTCGATTCACGCGCTGGCGGACGGATCGTACCTGCTGAGCTTTACGTCAACGACCGAGGAGATCAGCGGCTTGCAGTTCAACGACGGTGACGTGGTTCGTTACGATCCCGCCTCGGATAGCGCGACCTTGGTTTTTTCGGAGACGTTGTACACTGACGGCAGCACGAGTCATGAAATCGACGCGGTTTACTTGCCGCCTGCCGGTGATTGCAACGCTTCGGGGGCTGTGGATCTGGACGATTTTACGGCGGGTGTCGCTTGCATGGTAGGGCCGGAGAGTGATTCGCCCGTAGGTTGTGCCTGCTACGATCTGGATCGCGATGGAGATAATGACCTTGAGGATTTTGCGATCTTTTCGCAGGCTTTTGGTGAATAGTTATTTGAATAGCTTCCGCGTTACTCGTATGCGACAATTGCTGTTTTGCATTGACGGGCTGTGGGGCCTTTAAGATAAGTACGATTAGGAGATTTGGACAACATGCTGTCATCGCCTTTTGATAGAAATCGGACACCGTTGGTGATGCCGATTGTAGTTGGTGTCGTGTTAACATTGACTTTAGCCGCCGGCGCGGCACTTCGTTTAGTAGAGAGTGTGCCGGGTGACGACTTTAACGTCGCGCAGAATACGATCGAACAAACGGTCGTTGCCACCACGACCGAGCCGTTGTATGGCGTAGGACTGACCGCACGATGGACCGCGGTTGTCGCCGATCAAGGTGGCGGTACCTTTCCATGGCCGCTAGATCTATCGGCGAATGTTTACGCACCGAGCGGAGCGATTCTTAGTTGGCCTCAGATCGGCGGAGATCGTACGATCGCCGATTTTCCCTTGCAGGATGCGAACTCGGGTTTTCTTGGCGTCAACGGCCAGGGCGAGTTTACTTGGCTGTTCGATACCGCTGCCCCCGCGCCATACGTATCAGGTTTGCGCGAGGTGCAATACCATTTCCTGACCTTTGCGGATGAAGTGGTCGAAGTGAGCAGCGGCACGACGGAAGGTGGTCCGCTTTGGGATAGGCCTTTTTTTATTGACGGCGTCTCCGGACTGGGGCCCGTTTCTTACCACGCGGTCGAGTTCACCGCGGCGGTGCCGGGAAAATACACATTTGAGAGCGTTGTAGTCGGTGAGAACAACTTCAACTACGTCTATCAGGGGGGATTCGACTCAGCGGCCCCTTTGGAAAATCTCTTGGACTATGGATTGGGCAACGGTCAGGCGCCCAATGGCACTCCTGCGGGGACGTCGCTGATCGATGTATTGCTTCTACCTGACACGACCTACACATACGTGACCAGCCAGTGGAGCGCAACTTCGACTCCGGTTCCGTTTACGACAACAGTGACGGGCCCGGGTTCGCTGGTCTGGGTATGTGTCAGTTGTGCGGCGGGCGACTTTGACGGCGATGGTTTGGTTGACTTGGATGATTATGCGTTTTTTGCAGATTGCCTGGGTGGTCCTCATAAAGTGCCATTCCCTGACACAACGGGTGCGACGGCTGAACAGTGCGTCACCGGTTTTGATTTTGACGATGATGAAGACGTGGACCTGGCCGACTTTGCGGCGTTTGTCGAGTACTTTGGCAACGATAGCTAGAGCAAGCTCTAGCTAGGTGTAGCGTCCGACACCGTGTTTTATACTGCCGGAAAGTCGACATGGAGCGCTACGTTTGGATTGAAACGGCTATAGATCAACGCAAGCCAGATAACAATCAAGAAACGACCTCACGAGCACTCGAAAATTCGAGGCTCGTGGGGTAGATTTGATAAATCACGTCTTTTTTGTGAATAGAATTTGCCCTAACGGCGACGGGTATCCATGAGAGCGCCTGCAAGCCCCAGCAGAAACGCCATACCGGGTTCTGAGGCAGCGATCGAGTAGGGCCACAGCTTTGCCGTTACTTTCTGATCGGCGAAGAAAAACAGAGTGTTGCTGTCCGGCGGCCAAGCGATGTCGCCATGCCCGCCGCTAAGGTCGGTGTAGCCGTGGTTGAAAAGAGCGATCTTGGTAGCGGATGGTCTTGCCGGTGTTAGAAAACGCTACTTGCCCAATCCGGATTACGCCGCGTAAGCGATCCTCGCTTTTGTTCTCGATAGACATGGTCCGGTTTTACATGGCTCAGGTCCGGGCTGTTTCCGGTGATTATGGCTGGCTTTCCTCTTCTTTGTTGCCGTTTTTGCTTTCTTCCGCGTCGGCTTCGCCAGCGGCCTCGGAATCGGAAATCGCAGATTCCATGCCTTCCGCTTGTTCTTTTTCTTTTGTAGAGGTTGTTGGCTGTGTTGTTTGTTCCGTTTCGGATGACTCTTGTGTTGACGGAGAATCATGCGCCGCAGGCGTAGGCTTTGATGCGATGGCAGACGCAGTTTGTTCGAAAGTGGAGGGAGGAGTCTGCGATTGACCGGCATCGTCGTAGTTTTCGAACTGCACCTCCTCCAGATCCGTCCCATCAACGTCACGCCGCAGGAGGAAATAGATGACGGTTGCGTTGGTGAAATACATCGAGACGAGAAAGGACCATACTAAACCGGCAACGATCAGTACGTAGAGGCCGATCATGAATCCGGAGAACCACTCGCCCCCGCCGAGTTGACTGAATGCGGGCGCATTATAGAACACGCCCGGACTCGCTGCAGGCCAGATGAGATCGAGTTTGGATACCGCCTGCCCCTCAGCCGATGTTTGCGACCATGCACCCCACGCTGATGTGCCAAAACCGACGCCTGCACGAGTCAGACCAAACGCCAATTGGACGAACAGGTTGATTGCCATCCAGCAAATGCCTGTGAATACTGTCGCGATCGTAGCGTAGATAAGGGTCTTCCAGGGTTTGGAGAGGGCGCAGCTCAGTCCTCGCGCAAATGCGTCGAAACCGTCTTGTCCTTCAGTTGCGACAGCGGACCAAAATAGCGGACCGCCCGCGAAAAAGCCCACAGTAACAGCTGCCGCAAAGAATCCGCCGATGATTGCGAGAACGAACGCGAGCCCGCCGAGCCAATCACCCACGTAAGGTATGCCTAACACCATTCCATGAAAGAACATCAGAGCCATCGTGAAAGCAATCATGAAAGGGGGAAGCAGCGTTGCGAAACAGAAACCTCCAAGCATCTTGTCTTTGGCGAAAGAGTGGGCATCTTTCCAGGGGATAAGCTGATCTCGTGCGAACCGCACCGCGACCGTGCGTGTGATGATTCCGCCACCCCAAGACCAGATGACCAGCATGGCGAAGGAGAAGAACAGGCAATACCAGGTGTGTTCCATCAACATCCAACACGGTCCGTACCAAATGCGTTGAAGATACATCCAGGGGCTCAGGCCGGCATGGGGCATCATGCGTTCCACGCCGAACGCTTCGCCCACGTCGTCCGCAAAAGGTACCGCCGATTCGAGCAGTCCCAGGATGGCCTTCGTCTCATGATCAAGGAAGACGGTGAACACACCGTGATCTTCGTCGGCGTTGGGCTGTGTGAGCGGTTCGGGGCTCTCCTGGCCGAGCATGAACAGGTCTACGTCGCCTAAACGCGCCTTGTTCTCTCCCGCGCGGTACAGGCTATCCAGGACGAGTCCTGTTGCGAACGTAAGGGCAATTGAGATGAAAGCGGCTGTCAGGTTGTTGAAATTAAGTGCTAAGCGCAGCGTGCGAAAGATATGCAGGCAGCCTGACTTTTCGATCCATGAACGTGGTGCAGGTTGAATGGTCCGGTGATTCATAGACGGCTTCCTTTACGAATGCAGGCATCTTTTTGTTGAGGCCTCGCAGGGATTAGGGCACGTTTGGGTTGAATTATAAATCGCCCCCCACAAGCGGCAAGCGACGCGGGCGCAGGGCAATTGGAGTTGCGAATTGGTGATTGGGTTTGTGGATGGCAGGGTTGTGTGCAGGTGCAGGCAATTCGCCGCCGAATAAAATATAAATTCGGTTGAATATGGTTTATAGGTGTTGCCCGGTATGGCCGCGTAACTGCCAATTGCCGATAAGTGCTACTGATACGCCACTGGCACATTCTGGATCGAATAAACCACGCAAAGTCAAGAGGCGTTGCGTAAAAAATCGGACAGGATTTTTGGATGATTGCAATGTTTCGTTGAAGATTTTCCTTTGGCAAATGTCGATGATATAATCGTGTAGTCGCAGACTTAACTGCCATGTTCGACAGGGGCCATATTGGCAGGGCCGATGGCTGACCCTGAGGAGGCTTGACACAGGCGCCAAACGACGTACCGACCCCACTAGAGGTTGGCGGTCCGGGTCGCTTCAAGCCACCCACTTTTCATGCAGGGTCCCGCCTCTGATCCCCATCGGCATTACGGCAGTCGGTCGTGCGACCTATCGATGAAGGGCTTGTGCGTAGGCGCAGGCCCTGTTTTTGTCGCGCATTTCGCCTTCTTCGATACAGATGATGCGTACCGTGTCGCCGTACGATATACTCTAGGTATGAAACGTATTGTGTTGTTCGAAGACGAAGGCTTTGTCAATCTACTGCCGTTGGTCTATTGGCGTAGCGTATTCGAGCTGCGCTTCGGTCGATCCATCATTCTGGATCGCATGGCCCAAAAACTTCAATCACCCATTTCTGGAATCTGGACTCGCGACTGGATTGCCAAAGTCGCCCAGCAGCGATGCCTGGCGCCTGCCAACGTTGGTGTGGATGGGCAAACCGTTCTAGTCAACGGTCGATGGGTAGTAGAAGATGTGGTGGAATGGGGCGACGTGCCTCGCGTAGGTTTGGTGGGCGATGAGGTCGCGTACATCGTTTGTGATGATACACTCGCTCACCAGCTGACCCCGAACGAGTTGCTCAACGCGGAAATGCGGGCCGATTTGTTGGAGCGTGTACCTCACGAAGAAGCTTCCGGCAGTATGATCCGCTATCCCTGGGATTTGACTTCAGGCCTTGGGGATCGGTTAACCTGCGAGTTTGACGAGAATCTCGCCGGGATAGAACCTGACCTTGATCCGCGTGTTTGCCTGGAAGAAGAATCGCTGATTCGCATCGGTCCCTGTACCAAGATTCATCCCACAGCCGCAATCAGCGCCGCTGCGGGGCCTGTGGATATCGCTGAGGATGTGTACGTCGGCGCACACGCGGTGATTGAAGGGCCAGTTCATATTGGCGCCGGTTGTCGCATCAACCCGCATGCCTGGCTACATGGTGGGAACTCGTTCGGTGCGGTCTGCAAGATTGGTGGTGAGGTAGACGGCTGCATCTTTCAGAGCTTCTCGAACAAGCAGCATGACGGTTTCTTGGGGCATTCTTTTGTTGGGAACTGGGTCAACCTCGGTGCGGGTACGGTAAATTCCGATTTGAAAAACACATACGGCTCCGTGCGGGTACCGATCAACGGTACTGAAGTCAACTCGGACGAGACGTTTTTCGGTTGCGTGATCGGCGACTTCGTCAAAACCGGGATCAATACCATCATCCCTACCGGCGCTGTGTTAGGGCTTGCGAGTGTTGTAGCTACCGGGCGGGTGCTGGACAAGTTCGTGCCTTCCTTCGGCTGGTTGACTGACAAGGGACTTGGCGAGGGGGATGCGAACCGCTTGCTGGACGTTGCGGCGAAAGTGCTTGCTAGACGAGGCCGCGATATGACCGATGAAGAAGTCGAGTTATTTTTGGATATACCGGCGCGGGCTGCGCAGTACGAGCGACTTGAACCTGCGATCTTGGAGTGATGATTTACCCGACGTGCTTTTGAACAGAGAAGTTCATCAGGATGGCAGACAATCAACCTTCCGCGGATTCATCGCCTTCCCACGAAGAGCAGGCCCCATCGCTTGAACACGACATGGCAGTCAGGAGTGCGCCGCCAACATTCCGTACAACTCCTCCAACAGTACCAGGTCGCGCGTTAGCAGATAATGCGAAACCCGGTTGGCCGGTCGTCGTAGGACTGATCGGGGTTATCAGTTCCGGCTTCGTTTTGTTTTCTTGTACAATTTCTATCCTTATGTGGTTATTTCCTGATGTATTTCTCTCGCCGATGTTGCGCGACTATCCCGCGTACGGAAAGATTTCGTTGTCTGACTGGCCCGAGGAACTGAGCAGGCAAAACGAGTTGCGGGCGAAATACAATCTGCCACCCATACCGGCCATCCAAGGCATTACACAGGATCATCCTGCCGTTTCTCAACAGTGATTCGCTGAGAGAAAGGGCAGTTAGTTGTGTCAGCGCACTGTGGGCACAAGTGCTGTAGCGTTATCGGGCGAAACCTGCCGGAATGCGGCCGTGTGCTCCTGCCGAGTCAGTGGCAATTCAAGCCCTGCACGATCAAATTCTACTTGTGCTGCCTTCATTGTGAGCAGGCTGTGGATATGGAACAGATGATCTTCTGAACAGCCGATAAGGATGGCCGGTTTCAGGTCGAAGTTGGCTGACTGCGATGGTTTTGACGTAAAAAGATAAGCCGCATGAAGGCGTTCTTCATGGTGTGGGTCTGGCTTGCGTTCATCAGCATGTGCTGGTTCGTGTACTGCCCGATCGGCCGGGCACCATTCCTGTACGGCATCTTCTTAAGAAGATGAGAATGGGAACTCCCAAGCTAAAGATTGAGCCTGTTTTGTTGCGATAATTCACAAGTCACATGATCGGTGGTTCCATTGTAAGACAAATCTTTGAACAGCAATCGAAACTTGTCGCAAGGTGGTTACAGGGGCTTTTATTCGAAACTGTTGCTTGACAGGAAATGTAGCCTTGGCTACATTTCCTGTCAAGCAACAAGGAGTCGTCGATCCTCGGCCGGTAGTGTTTATAGCTGAACTTTTCATGAGCGGTTGCGGTGCGCGTTTTTTAATAGATCGCTGCCGTTGATTTTCGTGAATCGTTGATTGGGGGGATTGACATTGGAGCCGATTTGT
>JANQHN010000003.1 GCA_028282665.1 Phycisphaerae bacterium
AGCCAATCCTTATCTGGCACACAGCCGCCATACGGTATTCGGCATATGGTGTCGGCGGCATGCTCGCACTCTGGCTCGCCTTGAGCCTACCCGCGTGGATTTTCGGACCACCACCCGAAGCAGCCAAAAAACGAGCCGTCACCGCTGACTATCACGTCATTTGCACGGAACCCACTTGTAAGCACCAGTTTGTTGTTCGTAGAAAGTTCGGCTTTAGTCACTTCCCCGTGGAATGCCCATATTGCAAAAATAAATCCGGTTTTGCCGCCTACAAATGCTACTCCGACACCTGTCGCGGACGCTGGGTTGTCGGCATTGGCGGCGAAAACGGTCAAGGCAACCTATGCCCGCACTGTGGATCAGTCGTGGCATTTGATGATTAGGGCCAATTCAAGATAGGGAAAGATGCGTAGATGCAAATAGGGCGACTCATCACCGTATCGCCCGGTGACGAGCCGCCCCTCGTAGTAAGTGGAGCAATTAGAACCTCTACCGACGACGTACAGCCAGCAGGCCCAACGACGCCAATAAAATGAAGCTGCCGGGTTCAGGCACGGCTGTAATCGAAAGATTGTCGACCAAGCCACGCGGCTTGCTGTACTCAGAACCGTAGGTGGCGTAGAGATGGAGTTGATCAAACACGGCACCACTTAATGACAAAGAGCCAATGGCGGGATTGTCGCGTCCCCCCAAGTCACTAATCACGAACGAATCGCTGGCCACGACTTGGTCGTTCAACAGCGCGTCGAGGTGATAGACGATACCGCCCCACGGACCATTCTCGAAATAAGCGAGTTCAAGCGAAGCTGCTTCACTGAGCTCATCAAGATCCATCCACACCGACGCAAGCGGACCAATGGTCAGATTCTCACCAGGAATGTAGGACATCCCAAACGTAAGCGTGTTGACCGGGCTACCGTACGCGGGAAAATCATTGAAGAACAACCCCGCATTCTCGATGATCAGATTCCTGCGAAATTCTTCCGGCACCTCAAACGCCGTTCCATCCGGGAAGACACCGCTGACGTTGTTCACATCGCGATAGGTCACGCCATTGTACGCCCACTCCAGTCCGTAAAAATCCTCAGCCAGTCCCTCGTAATCGTGGAATACGTCGGCGTTCACGCCGGCAGAGCACAGTCCAATCACAGCAGCGCAAATCATTACAATCCAAAGCTTCATCATATCCTCCTATTTCTAAAAAATGTATGAGACTGCACCGATACCCCAATCGGTCGCAGGGTAATACTCCCCTTTTAAACATCCGGCGACACGAACCAGTCCGGAGCCTCCGGTAGTTCATGACGCAACATCACGGCAATCGGCATTGGTGGGTAACGCATGCGAACTCGATAGAGTTCGAGATCTTCCGCCCTCCAGCCAACCTGTTGAAGGGCAAACTGCAACAAGTCCATGTAACGGGGAATCTCCGCCGTACGCAAACGCTGCAAGCCCGACCCCAGCGATTCAATTTGCTCGGACACTTGCAGCAAATCGCGTTCATCTCGACTGACCGGCGAGATGAGCTCGCTGTACACACGCAATTCGCGCATCGCCTCCGGAAACAAGTCGCGATGCACGAGGTGGTCATAAACCAACGTCTCACAGGGTGTTCGAACACCGGTACCAAACATGGCGTCCTCGTCCGGCTGTGTCTTGAACATGGGAGCGAGTTCCCGCGCCACTTCTCCGGTAACGACTGTCGATTCGCCAGTTTGCCCCATAGGCCCCGGCAGGAGTTCATCCTCCAACATGCCGTGCTCCCCCTCCCGGCGTTGCACTGACGGAAGCGGCTGTGAGCAGAAGTCCTCAAGTAGCGGAACGCCCGTCTTTGCTACAGCGTCGCTTTCATCCAATGGAACACGTGTAGGAAAGCGTTCATCGTCTCCGGAATAAACGACTGCCTGCGCGAAAGGCCAACGGACATTAGGTCTCGTACGCATGAGCCCGAACAAGCCGTGCATCCGAATCATGTCGATATAGCCAGCGCGTTGCGAGGGATGCACAATCAAAGTGGTCAAGTAGGCACTAGCCCGCACGCCCCAGATAAACGAATTGCCATCGAACGCCAATTTGCGACGGCGTTCTTCCGCGCGGTTATCGATTTGGGGTGTACAGGTCGCGAACAGCATTTCGAGCATGTCGCGATCCGTGGCGTGTGTTTCCATCAAATTCGTGAACAGGCGCGAAGCCTCGTCCACGTTTCCCTGCAAATCATCCGGCAGCCCGAGCTTCGCTACAGCCTTGTGCCATGATTGAATTCCTCTATCGGTTGGCATCAAATGAATGCCTTTGAGAGGCTCAGGATCATAGGCAACGTTCCAAATCTGCCACCCAAGCTTGCGGGAAATCTTAAACTTGTCCGCAATCTCATGGGCGCGCGGCTCCCACCCGCACGCAGCCTCTATCACGGCAACGAACAACGCTCGAATACGTGAGACGGTGGCGTACGCTTCCTCCCGAAAGCTATCCGGCTTCCTGCGAAATTCGGTGGTTCCGGCGACCATTTGCGCATCGTACCAAATTTCGGAATGTCGCTCAATAATGATTTCAGAAATTGTACCCGTAATGATTCTCGGCGCTATAAAAGCTGCACAGTAACCCGAAATACGGACAGACGTAAAAAGTGAAAATGGATTTTATAGAGCCGCTGGCCAGGTATATGGGAATCGGGCCAATGCCCTCGAAACGAAACCGCGCCGGCGAGAAGACAACGTGAGCGGGCAGAACCTACAACCATGAGTTCGACAATTAAATCAGGGGCTACTCCCTCTCCCCTTTCGTCACTTTGCGCATGGCCTCAATAAACGAAGCAATGTCCTTCTCCCGTTGTTCGAGCAAATCGGCCGGCAGTTCAGAGGCGCGGATAAGCCATTCCACAGTCTGGTCATTTTCCAAGGGTACCACGATCTTCGCAACGTATGGATCATGAACCTGCTTCGGAGCGGGCAGTTGCGCAGTGACGGCACTAAACTCGCCGCCACTCTCCGGCGTCATGGATGTCAATCCTTCAGGTCGATAGAAGAGAACGCCTTCCGCATCGATGAAGTAACCGAGGCCTGTGTAGGCACAAATGGTATCAAACGCTTCCTCAGCGGTTTGCTGGGTAATATTCACCGAGAAGCTGCGCTGGGTTTGCAATGGCAACGATTGCAAAGCGCCAGGCTCGACACGCACCGGGACACCCACTTCCTTGCCGACAAGCCGCAGTACGTCAAACAAAGGCCTGTTCGTCAGTCGCTTGGGTTGAAACTGACGAACAGGCCTTTGTTTGACGTACTG
>JANQHN010000067.1 GCA_028282665.1 Phycisphaerae bacterium
CGCCGGAGAAGGCCAAAGCCAACCCCGCGATGTTTGCGGATACGGGCGTGCCGGCGCTTTTCCGAGCAGCGTACGGCTTGGGCGCCGAGAAGAAACGAATGATTGTCAAAGTGGCGGGTGGCTCTCAGCTCCTCGATGACAACGGCACGTTCAACATCGGAAAACGAAATTACGTAATGCTCCGTAAGATTTTCTGGAAAAACGGTGTTTTGATTGACTCGGAAGATGTGGGTGGATCGATTAGCCGGACGTTGCGGCTGAATGTGGGCGACGGCCGAGTAACGGTCAAGAACCGAAGCGGGGAGACGGAATTGTGAAAACTTCCACGGACTTAGTCGAACAGATCGGCAGTCTCCCACCGCTTCCCGGGACAGCTGTCAAAATTATCAATCTACTGAGCGATCCGCGCAGCACCGTGCCGGAGATCGTGGAAGTGATTAAATACGACCAAGCCGTGACGACGGAAGTGCTGCGGCTTGTGAACTCCGCCTATTTCGGTTTGTCGCGTAAAGTTACTTCGGTCGACGACGCAATGATCTGCCTTGGAACGGTCAAGGTGTTGCAGCTTGTCATGTCGATCCATACGACGACCCTTCTTGCCAGAGAGCAGCAGGGCTATGGTCTGGAGCCGGGCGTGCTCTGGAAACACTCCGTGGCGGTCGCGCTGGCGTCTTCCGCGTTTGCTCAACGCATCAAACTCACAAATGCCAACCTGGTTTTCACTGCCGGTCTGTTGCATGACATCGGTAAAGTCGTGCTCAATCAGTACGTCGCGGAAGAGTTCGCCAAGATTGTGAATCTCGTGAACGAGAGGGGAATGACATTCAATGAGGCGGAAAACCAGGTGCTTGGCTACTCTCACGAGGAAATTGGCGGAATGATCGCCCAAAAATGGCAGCTTCCCGAGCCGATCGTCTCGTGCATACGCTATCACCACGATCCGTCGGTTATGGAAGCCCCCGATCCGTTGGTTGATGTCGTGTATTTGGCAAACAGTGTTTGCTTACTGCTTGGTGTGGGTTTGGGAGAGGACGGTTTACATTACCGAGCCAAACCGGAAATCATGCAGCGTTACGACTTGAAAGAACCCGATCTTGAAGAAGTCGGTGTTACCGTGCTTGATGAGCTCAAACGTGTGGAGCAACTGTTTACGGCCCCGAAGTAGGTTTAGAAAGTTCGCAACTTATAGAGGAGCGAAGGAGACGACAATGTCTCACAACGTATTGATCGTAGATGACTCGGCCACGATCCGCCAGATGATTAAGCGGACCATGGTGCTTGCGGGTCTGAACGTCGGCGAAGTGTATGAGGCTTCGAATGGAATCGAGGCGCTTGCCCAATTAAACGATCATGAAGTGGCGGTCGTCATCGTCGACATAAACATGCCGACGATGAACGGTATACAACTGCTCACACGCATGAAAGAAAACGCACGACTCAAAGACTTACCGATCGTGATTGCTTCCACCGAGGGAAGCCAGCAACGTATCGAACAGTTGGAGACCATCGGTGCGGCGGGGTACGTACGCAAGCCCTTCCAACCCGAGAAGCTTCGCGATGTGTTAACGCCGCTCTTGGGAGTAACTGAGAATGCAGCAGAACAAGACACCGACGCTAGCGACGATCTTTTCTGATATTCTCGCGGACTTGGCTTACATGTTCTCCGACGACATGGAGGCCGAACCCACCGCGGGGAGTTTGTGGTACGAGACGACCATCGAATACGACGGTCCCGTGAGTGGAACGTTGAAATTCGAATGTTCGGAGGATTTCGCGACCGTGCTGGCAGCGAATCTGCTTGGGCTTGACACAAACGATGAAGACGCCGAGAACAAATCCCGTGACGCGGTCAAGGAATTTATGAATATTATTTGCGGGCAATACGTGACCTCTGTTCACGGCACCAACGACGTCTTCAACCTTACGATTCCTGTGATCAAAGAATTGAGCGAGACGCCTGATTTTGAAGAGGTCGAAGAGTCGGACAACCTTGCAACGTTTTCGGTTTCTGGACACGCCATCAAGCTCGAATACTTTCCTCGTTAGTCAGCTTGGTGATCAAGCCTGTGTGCGGTAGATCCAAATGCTCGCAGAACCAAAGGAACTTTCAAAGAGTGAGTATGATCTGTTCCGCGAGTTGGTCTACAAACACAGCGGGATCAACCTCGGTGAGCACAAGATGCAACTCGTTCGCGCCAGGCTCGGCAAGCGCGTACGTGAAGGCCAGTTCGGTTCCTTCCGCGAATACTACGAATTCGTTGAAAAAGACAGCTCGGGCGAAGAGTTGTGCAAGTTGCTGGACGCGATCTCCACCAACACCACGCACCTGTTTCGAGAAATCCGCCATTTTGTGTTTCTAACGGAACTGCTAAATCGCTGGGCGGAAGATGCCTCGTGGCGAAATCGCTGTAATTGTTTACGCATTTGGAGTGCCGCCTGCTCCAGTGGCGAAGAGCCACATTCCCTTGCTATGGTTGTCTATGGGCTTCTCCAGCGTTTCAAAGGCCTGGAGGCGAAAATCTTGGCGACCGATCTCTCCACACGGATGTTAAGCAAGGCCATGCTGGGGCAGTACGAACTTCACCGCGTAGGTACCATTCCGCCGGAATACCGCAATAAATGCTTGCGCAAAGCGAGCGTCGAAGGAAATCAGGTCTATCAGGTTATCCCCGAGGTTCGTCGGCTTATCACTTTTTCTCGTTTCAATCTGATGACGCCGACGTTTCCATTCAAACATGGATTCCACGTGATCTTCTGTCGAAACGTCATGATTTACTTCGACAAACAGACGCAGGAGGCACTCGTGAACAAGATGGCGTCTCATCTAAAGTCCGGCGGGCACCTGATGATTGGACATTCCGAAAGCCTGAACAGTATTCAGCATCCGCTTAACTACGTTGAGCCGACCGTCTATCGACGTGCGTGAGCCGGGCGACCGCGAGTGCTGATCAGCAATCGGAAGAATACTGGAGCAGTCGATCTTGTCGCATGACGGCTCAATTCGTGTATTGGTGGTCGATGATTCGCCGATTTTCAGATCGGGACTTTGTAGGAACCTCGACAAGATCGCCAGAATTACGGTTGTTGGTGGAGCCAAAGATGCGTTTGAAGCACGCGGCATGATCTTGCAGTATCGCCCCCATGTGATCGTTCTCGACTTGGAGATGCCACGCATGGACGGCTTAAGCTTCCTTGCAAAACTGCAAGAGCACTATCCGGTTCCAGTGATCATGTGTTGCCCGCGGCGCCTGGGCGGTCGCCGTGCCCTGGAGGCCGTCGAGAAAGGTGCTTTTGACTTCGTTTCAAAGTCTGACGGATTCGTTCGAGGGGAAGTTGATCGTCTTGCCGTTGAAATCGGTGAGAAGATATTTGCTTCGTACAAGGGAACTCCTCCTCCGTTACTGGCTCGATTTCCGGCGCGACCGAGACCTGAGTCGTTCAGGACGAACGGTATCAATCCAGGCAAGTACCTCGTAGTCATAGGCGCTTCCACTGGTGGGACCGAGGCGATCAAGCAAATCCTCGAGTGGGTTCCCTCCGACTTTCCCCCGGTTGCCATCGTACAGCACATGCCTGAGGGGTTTACTCATTCCTTTGCACAAAGATTGGACGAACTTTCGGCGCTTAGTGTGTCCGAGGCCGTGCAAAGTGACATTCTCGTACCGGGACACGCCTTTCTCGCACGCGGCGGATTGCAAATGGCCGTCAGGGCCAGAGGTCGCAAACGCTGGCTTGTCTATGATGGCAGTGAACAGGAAAACCGGCATTGTCCAAGCGTCGATCATTTGTTCAGATCGGTCGCGTACGAAGTGGGAGCCGAGGCCATCGGCGTCATTCTGACCGGCATGGGAGCCGACGGGGCGAAGGGGCTATTACTCATGAGAGAGGCCGGAGCGGTGACCATCGGTCAGGATAGTAAGAGCTGCATTGTTTACGGCATGCCAAAAGTGGCGTTTGAACTAGGCGCCGTTGAAGTCCAAGCACCTCCTGCCGACATCCCGCGGCTTATTCTTCAAGCGATCAAGAAACGTGAAACGGCGCGCATACCAACTCGCGCCTAAAGCGACTATCAGTCTTGGTTGATCGGGCTATCGCTCGTATGTGCCCACGAGCTGCGTCTCGGCGAGAATCAAGCCCTGCATCGTATCAAGAAGCTCCGTTTTGGTCAGTCCCGATTGAACGTTTAACTTGGCGCTGAGTGCATAAAGCTTGAAGTAATAATGATGCGTGCCATCGCCTTCCGGTGGCATGGGGCCTCGGTATCCGGTTTCTTCCCAGTCATTCAGTCCTTGCATGGCGCCTTGTGGACTAAAGAGCGTTGCGGTAGCGGGAATGCCTTCGGGGAGCATGTTTGTCGTTGCGGGAATTTTGTAGATGACCCAGTGGACCCAGGGATTATCCGTCGGGGCATCCGGATCATCACAGATCAGAGCGAATTCCTTGGTATCTGCCGGTGCGTTATTCCAGCTCAGTTCGGGCGAAACATCCTCTCCCTCGCCGGTGTGCCGCGCCGGAATGTCCGCGTTGGCCGAAAATGCCGCCGATTGAATTTTCATGGAATCGCCCGTTTGGTCGGTGTTGTTGTTCGCAGGATCGTTCGTGTTTGTTGGAACCGGGCTTTGCTGGCACGCGGCGTTCAGCGCGAGAAGCATTGTAAGGCAAATCAACAGAGTGCGATGGGGGGATCGAATCATGTTTACAACCTTGTGCAAGCGAAATGGTGACACACAGCGACCGCCGTATTCTGCGCGCGCGAAGCAGGCGTCGCAAGAATAAATTGAAGTTTATTCGCGACGCCCACGATCGAATTCGAATAACAGGCTAGACGTTCAGGTATAATTCGTATTCGTATGGGTGTGGTCTGACCGCCACGGCCTTTGCGTGCAACGTTCGTTTCGACTCGATCCACGCGGCGATGAAGCTTTCCGGTACAACTTCGCCCTTGAGCAGGAATTCGTGATCCGCTTCGAGTGCGTCCAAAGCTCCCAGCAGCGAGCGCGGTACCGGCGTGATCTTCGAGCGGAATTCTTCGCTTTGCCGGGCAATGTCCACGTCGAACGGGCCGAAGTTGTTTTCCGCGACGTCGACCTTCGAGAGAATGCCGTCGATACCTGCCATAAGCATTGTCGCGAGTGTCAGGTAAACGTTGCCTGTGAAGTCGGGTGGGCGGTATTCAATACGCTTTTGCTGAGGGGAAGTTGCGTAACGCGGCACCCGTATGGCGGCCGAACGATTCGCGAGCGAGAAGAACAAGTTCACCGGCGCCTCGTATCCTTCCACCAGGCGTTTAAACGAGTTCGTCGACGGATTGGTGATAGCGGTCATCGCGGCACCATGTTTGAGCAAACCGGCTACGTAGTGCAACGCCAAGTCGCTTAAGTTGGCATAGTTTTTCTGTGTGTCATCGTAGAAGATGAATTCACTGCCTTTGGTGAGTTTTTGATGAACGTGCATGCCGTTGCCCGCCTCGCCGAATATCGGTTTGGGCATGAACGTTGCGAGCTTTCCGCGGCGATGGGCGACGTTCTTGATGACATACTTGATGAGCATGGCACGGTCTGCCACTTCGACCAATGATCCAAGATCAATTTCGATTTCGCATTGTCCCGGCGCGCCGACCTCATGATGATGGTACCGAATGGAGATGCCCATATCCTGAAGAATGAGTGCTGCTTCGGCTCGCAAATCGGAAAAATGGTCCGACGGCGGAGTTGCCATGTATCCGAGTTTCTGCGCGATGGGGGGGGTGAGCCCATCGCCATCAACTTCCGTACATTCGATGTTAATCTGCGTGTGGTAGGGCGAATTGAACACATTCAGCCGGTCGAGGACGTTAAATTCAAACTCCGGTCCCATCCAGGCTTCGTCGGCGATTCCGGTGTTTTTCATGTAGTCGACCGCACGCTGGGCAATTGTGCGTGGATCGCTTCGGAATGGTTCACGCGTGTCGGCGGTAACGGTCGAACAAATGAAGCTGAGAGTCGGCAGTTCGAAAAAAGGGTCGACGAATCCGGTTTGGACTTCCGGCAGGGCAGCGACATCGCCGCTCTCGACTTTACCAAAACCCGCACCGGAAGAGCCATCGTAACCGACGCCCTCCTCGAAATGTGCTTCGGTGAAATTTTTTGCGGGAATGGTAATGTGGAGCCATTGACCCGCGATGCCGGCGACCTTGAGGTCGACCATCGCTATGTCATTGTCAGTAATGTACTTAAGTGCTCGGGCTACTGAGTCGAACATGCGCAAATCTCCTACACGGGGCCAACTTTGGACCTTCCGTATCGCAGGCTGCACATCGCGTGCCATCAAGGGATCAAATTAGCGGTTCTCTTCCCATTGCCGCCGTGTTGGGGTTTTGTGAAGATCGACAAAATGCACATTGACCAAAGCTTGGTATGTTTCGTAAACTTAAAGGCTGTGTGGTCAGGCCTTAGTGGTTTGACATTACTTTTCTGTTCATGTGAAAGGAGGTACATCTTGATGCCCATTGCCATGTCATCCAGCGATCGGTCGAGGTCTGCCTCCGTCGTTGACGACCACTGATTCGAGAGGCGTTTTAGCGACTCTTGCAGATGCATTCCTCCGCCGCATTGGACTCGTAATTTTCCGGTTTCAAACATGTCGTTGAGTTTTGCGCGCTGAGCAAACAGTCATCTCGCGCGCAGCTACGGATTGAATTGTTGATTGCGTTCAGTTCACATTTCAATAGGCGTGACGGAGAATGTATGCCAAGAGAAAAGAGAATGAAGACAGCAATCCGCGCGGTTTGCGCGGACGTCTTCGAAGATGACGGGATCGATCTGAAGAAATGAGCGAAAGGGGATCGCGGTTCGCGAAAACGTGGCGGACGAAAAACGCAGCAGCTCTGCAAGCAGGCTATGGTTGCCCTGCAGGGGGCGTTGCTTGCGGAGTGCCGGGATCCTCTTCTCGCACAGTTGGAAGTCGTGTGCGTGGAAGCTACACGATCTGAAAATCGACTGCTGGTGACGGTGCATCCGCCCGATGGAAAGGACGGCGTTGCCGACGGGGATTACTTGCAGCAACTTAATAACGCGAAAGGTTTGCTGCGAAGCGAGCTTGCCTGCGCGATTACGCGAAAAAAAGTACCGGAACTAAGTTTCCAACTTATTCGCGTTGTATTATCTAGAGCAAGCTCTAGCCAGGTGTAACGTCCGGCACCGTTCTTGTATTGCCGGAAAGTCGACATTCAACGCTACGTTTGGATTGAAACTGCTATAGTCCACACTCCGGACACCGGCCTTCGCCGGGTAAACCCTTCAGGGCATAGCCGCATTTCGGACGTAGTTGGTACTTATGGTTAATTACTTTGTTCACGAATTGTTTTTGTGTTCTGGAGATGATATAGATGACACCAATATGCGGTAGCAAAAACAGCGCGAACAATAGCAAGTCGAGAGGGAGAAACGTTGAGATCTAATTTCATACACCAGTTTTATGGATTGCGGACCAAACACTAACAGTACGACAAGAATTATCCACAACGCCCACCAGGGCCAAAGCAGCCGTCTAATCGCGGAAGGCATCCTCTCGCCCGTGCGGATTTTGTCGATCAGGGGACGTTGCTTCAGCATCGTGCACCCCAGTAGAATCGATCCACAGCATCGACCGTACAGCGTGCCGGGCCTGTTTCAGGAGTGCCTTCGGGTTTCATCAAGTTGCGGATGAAACGGCGAGCATGAAAGACGTATCGTTGATACGGCCGAACGGCGAACGCGAAGCTGCACAACACGGTGCAAAAAACACGTTCTTTTGCATCTTCGCCCTGTCGATTTCACCTTCCGCCCCAAGTGCGTCCGAGAGCCTCCAAACAGTGCCCACCGCAAATGTGATCATAACATAAATCTGAGAAAACCGGGCGTGGACGACATCCTTTTGATCTGACGTGGAACATACAGCCGTGGTTAGCCTGGTTTCAGCAATATGAAATGTTTGCGGCATCTTGCAATGGTTTTTAAATAGGCGCTCCTACCACTCGATTTCTCAGAATGCTTATCCGGAATCGACTCTTTGGCTGGCAAATCGGTGCGGTACACCAGCACGAAATTTCAGGGAAAATGTATGAACGCAGTTGTTTTACTCTGCCGCGTGAACGTCAATTTCCGTGAAGAATGTTCCTTCGCCTACGTCTTCCGCGATCCAAAGCAGGTACCGAAACGGACCAAGCGTTTCGCCCTGTTTGACCGGCGTAATGGAGGAACCGTGTTTTCCGCCGTTGCCTAAATCTTTCGTGTTTACGACGCCCAGTAGTATCCAGCCGTCGTGTCGACCGCGCATGACTTCAAGCGAAGGCATTTCTTTCTCATTCGAGGCCCACAGCGAGAAATACTGCGGCGCCCGGTTGGTTCGATGCCAGGAATAGGTCTTTACCGAATTGATTTTGATGGATTTCTCGAGATTGATGTAGAACCGTCCTTCGTTGTCGTACCAGACGCATCGATCGACGTCGTCATTGTTACGGGCCACTTCGCCATCGTTTAGGCGCGGGAGGAATCCGTCTTTGGCTCCGGCGTGACCATGTGGTCTGTATTCACCATTGATTTCGAAAAACCGGAACATGATATTGCTGCCTGTGCTTTGGTCGACGTAGTCGTCATGGGCGGGCGGACCGATGCTTAACGATTCAAAGGAGTCCGCTCGATCAACGGTGACCGAGGCCGTTGGCGCGATTCCTTCAAAGGCAGGCGCGGGAGGTTTGGGGTACTCGTGACGCAAGGGAATGTCGTATCGGTCAGAGAAATCATCGTACAGCGGTGCTGCCGGAGTTGCATTGTCGTGATGGTTTACGGCGGCAGTCGCTGCGAGAATCTTGATGCGCGGATCGTTGGGGAGGAGAAGCGCGGTTGCTCCAACAGGGCGATCGAGAGCGTATTTGAAAAGATAAGTGAATTGATAAGCCTCGTTGCCTTTTTTGGGGTCGTGACGATGGGTGGCGAACCAGGCGATGGGATCGCGTTTGATGAAGCCTTTTTCGATGGCTGTGACCCGTCCTTCACATTGGAAGTCGACACGGGCGAACTCCGTGTCCCACAGGCGATTTTCCCATTGTCCTACGAATCCGGTCCACGACTGCACGGTTTTATACTGCGGTGTGTCACC
Source organism: Phycisphaerae bacterium (assembly GCA_028282665.1). Classification (GTDB taxonomy): domain Bacteria; phylum Planctomycetota; class Phycisphaerae; order UBA1845; family UBA1845; genus JANQHN01. The sequence goes on from JANQHN010000067.1 coordinate 9,118, forward strand.
CATTACAAAGCCTGCTTCGACGTCCTCTTCAGCGGCGGCGAGCAGGTAAATCCGATCGTACTGACCTGCCGGGAGATCAATTTGCTGTCCGCGACAGGCGACGGCGTTGTTTTCGCCGTCTTTCATTGAGGCGAGTTCGAAGACGATGTCTTCGCTGACGATCGTCTTTCCCAGCATTTCGGCCGGCAAGGGCGGCAAACGCATCGACGGCCGGTTTGACGCTAAAGGCCGCTCC
>JANQHN010000198.1 GCA_028282665.1 Phycisphaerae bacterium
CGGATCGTTGGCGCGACTCTGCTTAAACATGGCGATCAGATCAAAGTCGGCAGTACGCTACTGGTGTTCGAAGGTAAAGAGCATGTCGAGAGCGTTACCGGTCCGGATATGATCCGCGATATGGTTGACCTTGACGGTGGGGCGAGACCTGACGGCGCTTCCATTCTCTCCGCCATTGCATCCTCGGAAGACAGCGTCATCCTTCAGGCTCCGGAAACCGCGGACGCAGTCGCCGCATGGAATATCATTTACTCTATTGCGGAGATCATTGGTTCGATCGACACGGTCGGCTCGTTCCTGGAGCACGTCGCCGACATCATTTTGGACCACATGATTGTGGATCACCTGGTTATCTTGACCAGGCAACCTGAAACGGGTGATTTGTATCCGCAGGTACTTCGTTATCGCTACAAAGACAAGAACGAAAAGCCAAAGATCACGACCTCGCGCCGTATTATCAATCACGTGTTGAACACGCACACCGGTGTCCTCTGTGCCAATGCGATGAATGACGAGCGGTTCGTGACGGATAGCAATCAGGACAGCGTACACCGCCTAGGTCTGCGTAGTGTCATTTGCGTACCGATCGTGCTGCATAGCGACATCGAGGGAATTATCCACATGGATTGCTCCATGTCTCACCATACGTATACGCAGGAACAACTTCGCACAGCGATTGCCGTGGGTAAGTTGACGGCGATGGCTTTGGAAAACGCACGTTTGCTGGAAGATCGCGTACGGACGGAACGATTGGCGGCAGCGGGGGAAACCGTGTCGTACATTTCTCATCACATTCGCAACATCGTGCAAGGATTGCAGGGAGGCGGGAGTGTGGTCGAGCTTGGCATCAAAAATGGTAACGTCGAGACGATCCGTTCGGGCTGGGATATCGTGCGAAGAAATCTGGAGAGAACTACGCGGCTTACCATGGATATGCTGACATTCAGCAAAGAACGTGTTCCGAAGATGGAAACCGCGCAGCTGAATAAGATCGTGAACGACGTCATCGAGCTCGTGCAAAAGCCGGCAGACGCGAAAGGTGTTATGTTACTCGCGGATCTGGATGAGATGCCCGCGTTTCCGTTTGATCCGGAAGGTATTCACCAGGTAACGCACAACATCATTCGCAATGCCATCGAAATTGCGCCAGAGGATTCCGGCAGAGTGATTATTCGTTCGCGGTACAATCCGGGTAACGCGACCGCAGTGTTGACTATCTCGGATAACGGTCCAGGCATTGAAGGGGATAAGGTAGAGAAAATATTTGATGCCTTCCATTCGTCAAAGGGGCACGGTGGAACGGGGCTTGGTCTTGCCGCTGCGAAAAAAATCATTTCCGAACATCATGGCCGGATCGAAGTTGAAAGTACGCTTGGCGAGGGAACGGCCTTCCACGTCAAGCTTCCAGCCGTTTCCACGCGTGGTGTTGCAAGTGACGATACGCATGGACCTGCTCGATAGTTTTCCGGATTCAGGCCTTTCGTATTCGCACTCGAAGATCAAACCAACGATAACTTGGATACCGCTTGTGCAAGTTCCGTGAGGTTCGACGAGGTCTTTTGCGCATACCGTTCCACCACGGTTACGGCGCGAGTATGCGTGGTCATGTCTTCGGCTTCCACACGAACGATCCCCGCACGATCGTACTGAAAGGTTACACGTACGGGCGTTCCTTTGGGCAAATTGGGCGGCAGGGCGTCGATCACGCATCGTCCAATTTCCACACAGGAGTTTGCATCTCGCGAATCACCCTCCGTGATGGGGATGCATACACGGCGTTGTCCGTTTCGCTTCGTACCGAAGATCTTCGATCTGCGTGCGGGTAAAGGCGTGTTGCGCGGTACGATAATGGAGTTGACCTTTCGATATTCCTTAGGGGATCGAACGATCGCACCAAGCGATTGTGAGGTAACGTCCGTCAGTTTGACGTTATTGGCTGCTGCGACAAAAGACGAATCAAACATCGTTTCGTCCGCGTTCGAGCCGGATGCGGCCGCGAGTTCCTCCAAGGTCGACAAATCGTCACCATCAGCCAACGTAAACGGTTCATCAACGTTATCCAGATCCGCCTTGGCCATTTTGCGTGATGCGATCTTGCGTACGCCCAACACCGCGCCGTAAACGGCCGCTCCTTGCGCGACAATCAGGTCGGGTTGTAGTCGAGTATTGGGAATCTTACCGCTAACTCCCGCCATCATCCCGCGAAACATCGGCATCCGCGAAGCGCCGCCGACCAAGAGCAGATCCTCCACTCGATGCCAGGAAAGATCGATATCCCGCATCAGGTCTTCAACGATGCCTTTCGCCCGTGCGAGCAGGGAATCAGATGCCTCTTCGAATGCCTTTCGTGTTAGGCGCATGGGTTTGATTTCGGGATGCGATGCGTCGACATCGGTTTCGAGTTTAATGCTGAGGGTGTGCTTAGCTTTTTCCGCAGCAACGCGCATCCGTGCTTTTGCATGAAGATCGTAATGTGGATCCGGGCCATTGCAGTCGAACAGATGGCGTGTGAGTAGGTCTACGATACAGTCATCGAAATCACGTCCGCCCAGCCTCTCGCCGCCTGTTCCCAAAATGTCGAACTTTTCGCCTTCAATGCGAATGGCGGTGACATCAAACGTGCCTCCGCCCAAATCACAGACAACATTGATGGCAGGCGCGGTTGAGGCGACGGCTAACTTCGACAGATCACTCGGTTCGCCGCCTGCTTCGAGGTAGGCGTCGAACGCACTTGCCAGTGCAGCGGCTGTCGGTTCGTTGATCAAGTCCACCACGTCAAGCTCCGCTACTCGTGCCGCCTCCAGGGTGGCAGTTCTTTCTCGGTCCCCGAAATAGGCTGGCACAGAGATGACCGCACCACCAATATCGCCGACGATCCGTCGTGCTCCCTCGGTTAGATGACGCAGTAAAATCGCAGATAGCTCGACTGGCCCAAAAGTCTTCCCCCCCGCCGCAAAACTCCAGCGAGAGGCACCCATGTGACGTTTGAATGCCTGGGATACATGACTGGGTGTTTCCACGTACGCGTCCAGCGCCCGTTTCCCGACGGTTACTTCGCCCCGATCATCAAAGAGGATACAGGACGGTGTGAGCAATTCGCCGTCAGTATTGGGGACAAAGGTCACGTGCCCGGAGGCTCCCAGGTAAGCGACTGCGCTGTGTGTGGTTCCTAAGTCGATTCCGAGAATCGGACGTTTGTGTTTCATAACCATACCTCAACCGATGCCGTGTACTTCCTAACCTGCACTGATGAAACGTCATCTTTGGAGGGAAAGTCTTTCAAAAAACTTTGTGCACCGTCCGAAAACCTGGCGAGCGACTCGACGAAATTTAGCTTACACCGGTCCGAATAGCCTGGTTCGGTAATTGGGGTAGCCGAAAACGGCGAGTTTCGCCCGTTTACATCCTCAAAGGAGTGGAAATGGAAGTGATCGTTTGGCGGAACGCAGGTTTTTCGCGCAGTTGCAAATCAGTCACGTCAGCACGGCCGTGGCCCAGGTGGAAGGATCGATGTGCCATTGCAGGTCGTCGCCGACCGTAAGATATTGTTGACCAAGGTCGCTATCTTCCACGATGTAGAAAAAGCCGATACGTGGGTGCTCGCGCGGATCGAATCCGCTCAAGGCTGTTGCGGGAATGTGCGCCTCCAGCGAATAACCTGTTTTGAGCACTTTCGAACCGACGGGGATGGCGCCGGATTGCAAGGACGGGGCGTCGTCCTTGGCCCTTTTGATCTTGTGCGACCCCGCAACGGGTTCGTTCTTCTTGACTCCGCCGCCCGTAGGGAGCAAGTAGAATTGTTGACAGGTTTTAGTAGCGCGTTTGATCGAGCGGGTGTCACGCATATCCGTACAAAGGCGAACGTTGTCGCCCGTCCAGAACCGCGCCGGATCACAAACAAGCTTCGAACTTTTTCCAGTTACCTTACAGGCAAAATACAGTCCCGATTCGTTCCACCCGGCCCATACTTGGGCGAAGTCTCTCCTGCCGTCGATCTCACTTAACGAGGGGAGTGCGTACTCGTCGGTCCATGTTCTGAGTTTGCCGGTCATCTTGGGTTGACCTTCGACGTACTTGATCGGCAGTTCAAAGTCGAAGAGGAATCGATTGGGCACTAGTTGCGTCACGAAGCAGCCCTCCGATTGTTAATGTAGTGTTTGCGGATTTTTTGCCAGACCGCGGCGAGTTGCTTCGGATCGTTTTCGTCCAAGGAGCGAATCCAGAAATTCAAGCCGTCATAACCGTACTTGGCAGCAGGGCGAACCTCAGCGTCAATACCAAGCCGGTCAATCTCAGCCGGTGTGCATAGACTAATCGGCGAGGTCAGTTCGATCCGCAAGCCTTGAGGCCTGTTGGTAACGATTGTGCAGGCAATTTTCTTCTCACCCGGCACCGACAAGGCGATCAGGACCTTCTTGTTCCAATCGACCTTGATGTCGGGTTGGAGTTTTTTGAAGAGCCCGATTAAGGCGATAAGCGTGGACGGCTCCCAAACGGCCGGGTCATGAAGATGCATCGATTTCTGCGACAAGTGCCAAGCGCGTCCTTCCGCCTTCCAAGGCTCGCTCTTTTTTTTGTCACCTTGTTCTTCCTCCAATCGAGAGAGATACGCACTCGTCGCTTGCTTGAGGAACTTGCGAAACTTTCTCCGGTCCACGTCCACGAAGTCGCGAAGCCACATCCTCACCTCATCCCATTGAGGGTAACGCGGGCGTAAGGCTACTCGCTCATCCGGGCCGTAGATGGGAAGGTCGGTACGCTCGTCGAGCGTTTTGACGTTTAACTCACGGTTGAGCTTTGATTGCGTAAACGTGCCTTTGGGGATTCGAATCATGACATCGAGCTGGTGCCGGCTGCCGGTCAGAAAATGCGCGAACCACGTTCCCTTGCCCGGACCTGCAATTTCGACATGGGCACGGTCGCTCCACTTGGTCGGCTTGAAACCATCATGCTTCTGAATTTCCTCAACAAGCCAGGTCAGCACGCCCGTATCCCACTCGATCGGCTTGCCGCATCGGTCGGTCCGTGTTTCCGTATGCCAACGCTTTCCATTCACTTCCCAAGGCATGCGCACATCGTCGCCCAAATCAATTCGTTTCCGCGCCGCCGCTTCACGCTTTGCTTGTTCTTCTGCAGTGAACACCGGGCGTTCTTGGACCGGTCCCCGCTTGATCACCGGCTTAAGTGAGACTCCGGTCCGCGATGCCTTGGTACGGATGATCTCTTCAGGCGTACCGCACGCGACGATCTCTCCACCCTCGTTTGCCGCCTCTGGCCCGAGATCGATCATATAGTCCGTCGTCTTGATGACATCCAAATTGTGTTCGATGCAAATGACCGTATTTCCCAAGTCGACAAGCCGGTGCAAGACGATGAGCAGTTTCTTCAAATCGTCGAAGTGTAGACCGGTGGTCGGTTCATCGAGGATGTACATTGTCTTGCCCGTCTGAGGTCTGCCAAGTTCCGCCGCGAGTTTCACGCGCTGCGCCTCCCCACCCGAAAGTGTCGGAGCGGATTGCCCAAGTCCGAGGTAACCGAGCCCGACCTCTTCGAGCGTTTGCAGCATTCGTTTAATCTTTGGTACGCCCGCGAACAATTCCAATGCCTCGCTTACGCTCATCTCGAGGACTTCGGCGATGTTCTTTCCTTTGAAACGCACCTCGAGCGTTTCCGGTACATACCGCGCCCCCTCGCACTCTTCACACTCGATCCACACGTCGGGCAAAAAGTGCATTTCGATAAGTCGCTGGCCCATGCCTTCGCACGCTTCGCACCGTCCGCCAGCGCGATTGAAACTGAAGCGACCGGGCGTATACCCGCGGACCTTACTATCCGGTAGCTTGGCGTAGAGGTTGCGAATTTCATCGAACACACCCGTGAACGTAGCGGGGTTGCTGGTTGGCGTTGAGCCGATGGGCGACTGATCGACGTTGATCACCTTGTCGATGTGTTCGATTCCAGTGATGTGATCGTGTCCTCCGGGCACCAGGCTCGCTCGGTGAATACGCGACGCCAGCGCCGGGTAAAGCACCTCGGATACCAGTGAACTCTTGCCACTGCCCGATACGCCCGTCACGCAAGTGAACCGGCTGAGTGGGAACTCGACGTCGATTTCTTTTAAATTGTGCTCGCGTGCACCGTGGACGGTAAGCCAATGCTTCACGTTTGCAATGGGGCGCCGGTTGCTGGGAACCGGGATGGACTCCTTCGCGGTGAGGTATTTACCCGTAAGAGATCGGCTTTTGCGGCGCAATTGTTTCGGCGTGGCTTCGGCAGTAACTTCGCCGCCGAATCGCCCGGCTCCCGGGCCGAAGTCCATCACTCGATCCGCTGCATCGATCACCTCGCGGTCGTGCTCCACCAACAGTAACGTGTTGCCCAGCTTTTTCAGCTTGTTTAACGCCCCAATGAGGCGTTTGTTGTCACGCGGATGCAATCCAATCGTCGGTTCGTCCAGTACGTACAATACGCCTGTCAAACCCGTTCCAATCTGCGACGCGAGCTGAATTCGTTGCGATTCGCCGCCCGAAAGCGTGGATGCTGTTCGGTGCAGCGATACGTAGTCCAATCCGACATCAACGAGAAAACGCAATCGTGAAGTGATCTCGTGCAGGAGTTCGCCCGCGATGCGTTTGCCCCGCGTGTCGAGCTTGATGTTCTCGAACCACTTGAGCGTGTCGCCCAAAGACCACAAACAGGCTTCGTGGATCGTGCTGCCGTTCAATCTTACCGCGGCTGGCTCCGGCTTGAGGCGACTTCCGCCGCAGGCGTCGCAAGGCACTTCCGTCACCAGATCTTCCAGGGTTTTGCGGTAGTGCCAACTTACTCGCGTCGCGCGCCCAATTGCCGGATAGAAGCCTCGCCAACGGAATCGCACACCGCTTAGCTGATTTTCGCGGAGCGTTTTCGTGCCACGGTTTGGCATTTTCGCCTCGATCCAATTTTCACCCGTCCCGTGCAAAAAGGCGATGCGCTGCGATTCCGTCAGATTGTTCCACGGACGGCCGACTTCAAAGCCGATGTGATCAGCCAATGCGGTCAGTATGACCGCGAGCTTTGAGTCCGCCTTCACTTTGCCAATGCCTGCGATCGCCCCGTCAAGGATCGATCGTGTCGGATGTATGGCGATAGCGGTGGGCGTCGCGCCTTTCTGTGTACCGAGTCCTTCGCACGAATCGCACCACCCCATGCGGGCGTTAAAGGAAAAGTGGTGGGGTGTGATCTCGTCGAAACTTCGGCCGCATCGGTCGCAGGAAAAATGCTGAGAGAAACGAGAAACGTCTTCCACCGCGTCGCCGTTCTCGTCCACTACCTGCACAAGCATCACGCCGTCGCCCACCGAGAGTGCCTGTTCCACGCTATCTGTGATGCGAGAAGCGGCAGCCTGACGGATGATGATGCGATCCACAACCAATTCGACACGCTGGTGCCGCCGCGTATCGATCGGAATCTTATCCTCCAGTCCGTACAGTTTTTCATTAACACGCACACGCGAATAGCCATTGGTCCGCTCCCGTGCGAATAATTGTTCGTATGACTCTCCGCCGGTGCGTTGAACCGGTGCCAGCAACAACGTGCGTGTTCCTTCGCCGAGCGAAAGCACCTTCTCCACGATCTCATCACTGCTTTGTGCGCCGATCGGAATTTTGCAGACGGGGCAATACGCCTGGCCGAGTCGCGCCCATAAAACTCGCATGTGGTCGTAGATTTCTGTGACCGTGCCCACGGTGGAGCGGGGTGACTTGCTGGCGTTTTTCTGCTCGATGCAGATGGACGGCGACAGGCCGTACACGTGATCGACCTTTGGTGGTTGAAGCTGTCCGATGAACTGACGTGCGTACGAACTCAGCGATTCGACGTAACGCCGTTGTCCCTCGGTGTAGACCGTGTCGATCGCGAAGCTCGACTTGCCCGAACCGCTGGGCCCTGCGCATACGGTCATTCCCCCACGCGGCACCTGTGCGGTGAGGTTTTTTAGATTGTGCTGCCGCGCGCCGACAACGGTGATCGCGCCTTTTGTGGACTTGAGGGCGTCACCATTGCCCCCCGTCAAGGTAGAGGCTGCGGGGCTATTATCTTTCGGAACAACGCCGGGCTCGTTCTTGCTTGCGATTTTTTTCCTGTTCAAAGCTAAGAGTTGAGATTCGACAGCCGGCGCTTTCTCATGGCGTTCAAACAATTCCGCAATCGCCACTCCGGTGTGCGACTGTTTCGACGTGGCGATTTTCTCCGGAGTTCCTTCTGCGATGACTCGACCTCCACCGCTGCCACCTTCTGGACCTAAATCAACGACCCAGTCTGCCGTTTTGATGACGTCCAGGTTGTGTTCGATCACGACCACGCTGTTGCCCGTGTTTACAAAGCCATGCAACACCGCGAGCAGCTTTTTGATGTCGTCGAAGTGCAAACCCGTCGTCGGCTCGTCCAGCAGGTATAGCGTGCGACCGGTCGATCGTTTTACCAACTCCCGCGCGAGCTTGATCCGCTGCGCCTCGCCGCCCGAAAGCGTGGTGGATGATTGCCCGAGTTTGACGTAGTCCAGCCCCACGTCATGCAGCGTTTGGAGCATGTTGGCGATCTTGGGCTGATTTTCGAAGTGCGTCAGCGCCTCTTGAACGTCCATGTTGAGTACGTCGGTGATGGTTTTGCCGCGATACAGGATTTGCAGCGTCTCTCGGGCGAACCGCTTTCCACCGCACACTGGACACGTTACCCACACGTCTGCGAGAAAATCCATCTCCATTCGGTTGGAGCCGTTGCCCTCACACGCTTCGCAGCGCCCGCCGCCTTTCCTCCCGGTGGGCACGTTGAAGCTGAATCGTCCGGGCTTGTACCCACGTACCTTGGCATCGGGCAATTTGGCAAATAGGTCGCGGATGAGGTCAAAGACCTTAATGTACGTCGCGGGATTCGAGCGTGGCGTACGGCCGATAGGAGACTGGTCGATGTCGATGACTTTGTCCAAGTACTCCGCGCCGAGGATTTTCTCGTGCTTGCCTGGATCGGCTTTGACTGCGCCGTTCAAATCGCGCGAAAGCGTCTCTCGAATGATGTCGTTGACCAGCGAACTTTTTCCTGAGCCGGAGACTCCCGTGACACAGACGAATCGTTGAAGGGGAATGCCGACATCAATCCTGCGCAAATTGTTCTGCGCCGCGCCGATGACCCTAAGCCAGGGATGAGGACCGTCGAACGAAGGCCGTTGCTGTTCCCGATTTTCGCGGCTTGCGACACGCTTCTTTTCTGCCGCCTTGCGCGCGCTTTTGTTTGAGGCGTTTTTTGCCTTACGCTTCGTCTTCTTGTGAGATGTTTTCTTTGTACCCCTAGCCATAAATGTACTTCAATACCCTGCAATCAGTTCAGTTACTCGCAAATCGTGAACAGGGTTTTGCGAGAAGTTGCCAAGCGACAATCCTTCACCATGCTTACTTGGCCTTCGAGTTATTCCGTTTACCACGTCCTTTAGGGAGCGTTTGTGTAACGACTTCCCGCCTGGTCGTCGGAATCTCGATCGCCTCATCTCCGCGCAAGTATGCACCGGTCACGGATCGTTTTGACTTCATCACTTTTTTGATGTCGCCCCGCGCTACGATCTCTCCGCCGCGCACGCCCGGACCCGGACCAAAGTCGACAATCTCATCCGCTACCAGCATGGTCTCTTCGTCGTGCTCGACTACGATCACCGTATTGCCCATATCCCGCAGGCGAATCAATGACTCCAATAGCCGCTTGTTGTCTCGGGCGTGTAGCCCGATGCTCGGTTCGTCCAGGATGTACAACACGCCGACCAGTCCGGCACCGATCTGGCTGGCCAATCGAATCCGCTGTGACTCACCGCCAGCCAGTGTGGGTGCGGTTCGGTCCAGGGTGAGGTAGTCTAACCCGACGTCGGAGAGGAACGCGAGCCGTCCGCGAATCTCGCGCAATACGTCCGTCGCGATTAACGCCTCCGTTGCGTTGAGTTTGACCTTCTCGAAGAACACTCGCGCATCCTCAATCGACAAGGCGCACAATTCCTGAATCGTCATTTTGCCGACACGCACCGCGCTCGCCTGGTCATTCAATCGCCCGCCCTGACAATCCGGGCAGGTTTTCTTACGCATGTATTTTTCGTAGTAAGCGCGCACAAAGTTTGATTTCGCTTTGCGATGCTTCTCTCGCAGGTCGGCGATCACGCCGTCAAACGTTCCCCCATGACGCCAAACCCCGCCCCGCCAACGCCACGTAAATGTCAGGTGAGTATCACCCAGACCGTAGAGCAGGGCATGCTTTGCCTCTTTTGACAGGTCTTTCCATGGTGTTTTCAGATCAAAACCCACATGATCCGCGACGGCCTGATAGATATGTTTACGCCATCGTCCGACTTTCGTATGCATTGGGCCTATCGCACGCCCGATGAAAGATCTTCGCGGATGCGTCACCATCAATTCCGGATCGAAGTCGAAAGCGGTTCCAATCCCGTCGCAGGTCAAGCACATCCCTTGCGGTGAGTTGAAGCTGAAAAGCTGCGGGGTGGGTGGATCGAAGCTCAGATCGCATTCAGTGCACGCATAATGCGACGAGAGGAGAAGGTCCCCGCCGCGTTTCTGCTTCGTGGATTGCTTTTTTTGAGACGGTTTCGTCTCACCGGTCGTACCTGCGGACTTTTTGTCCGGGGACATTTCTTTATAGGTGTGTACGATCAACGAACCGGTGCCCAATTTCAGTGCCGCTTCCACCGCTTCCGCCAAACGCGTACGAATCTTCGGTGAAACGACCAGTCGATCCACGACGATCTCAATGTCGTGACGAACGTTTTTGGATAAGTCCGGGCGATCAGATAAGGCGACGACCTCACCATCCACCCGAGCCCGGGCATACCCCGCACGCAGCATGTCTTCGAACAGATCACGGAATTCGCCCTTCTGCTTACGCACGACGGGACCGAGAAGCAGAATCCGAGATCCTTCCGGCAGATCCAGAATGCGGCCGATGATCTGCTCTCGCGTTTGTGCGGAGATCAACTGACCGCACTGGGGGCAGTGCTGCTTGCCGATCCGAGCGTACAACACTCGCAAGTAATCGTGAATTTGGGTAATCGTGCCGACGGTGCTGCGCGGGTTCCAGCCGGTGGTCTTTTGTTGAATGGAGATTGTAGGACTCAAACCCGTAATCTGATCCACGTCGGGCTTAGTCATTTGTCCAAGGAACTGTCGAGCGTAAGAGCTGAGCGACTCGATATAGCGCCGTTGACCTTCAGCGAACAGGGTATCGAAGGCGAAGCTGCTCTTCCCGCTGCCCGACACGCCCGTGAAACAGATCAGCCGCCCACGGGGCAGTTTCAACGATACCCCCCGAAGGTTATGCTCCCGCGCGCCTTTGACCGTGATGGCTTTGGGTTCCATGATCAAAGAGGATAGCAGGTAGGAGTCTGTTCGGGAAGTGCTTAGGTTGTGAAGATTCGTGGTCCGGCCGTGTGACCGCTTCGATGGAGTGACGGTCTGGATTCTGACGTTATGAACCGTCGCTGCCCGGTTCGACAAGACGGACGCGGGCGCCGTCCAGAATAGTGCGACGTCCGACCGGAATTGGATCGCCGTTGGCCTTTTTCGGCATGTCGAATCCAAAATGAATCACCCGCCAATACCCTGTGTCCCGGCCGAGGTAGACGACCAGAACCGCGCTCGAATCCGTACCAGGTTCTGCCTTGGGATCGTCCACTTCCAAGAGCACATCCGCATAGTTCATCGGGTCCAGACCTCGGGGCGAGCGTACGACAAACCTCTCCTTGGCTTCTTCGAACGTTTGCGGGAACTGCGACACGTAATGTGAAACCGTCGGCGTCCAATGGTACACTACTTTGTACAGGTATTCGCCCGAATCGATTTTCATCTTTTCGGAGGGGGTAAGCATGTTGATCGCGGCTAAAGAGAATTGCTTGTCCAACGCCGCTTCGCGCTGTTCCTTGTCGTTGCCAGCTTCGAAATCTTCGGCAATCGCGCGCAACGCGGCGAACGCGACCTGCTCGGGCGATGCTGTCTGGTCCAATAGATGGTCGAAGAGTTCGACAGGGCCGATAGTCAAATTCCGTTGTTCGTGGCGCACCTGCAAATCGTCCTTGCCACATCCGGAAATCGTTGTGGCAACCAGCGCCGCGGTCACGACAAGCCACAAGGTGGAGTGTATGCGTCTGGTATTCATGGCGGAAGCAGTCTAACCGCTCATCGCGACCTTGCCAAAGCGCCATTCGTCGTAGCGAAATGCCCCCATCACGTCACGAACTTCGGCTGTACCCAAGTTACGCTGCCTGATAGACTTCACCGAGCATGAGGAAAGGACGTACCCGGATGGCGGAATACAACACGAACTTGTGGGCGCCTTGGCGGATGGAGTTCATACGCTCGTTGGCGGATGATGGGGGAGATGCCGGTTGCTTCCTCTGCCAATATTGGTCCACTCCAGGTTCGGACGAGGAGCATCGCGTCTTGTGGCGGGGGGATCGGGCTTTTGTCTGCATGAATCGCTTCCCTTATACCAATGGTCATCTTCTCGTGGCCAGCGACGAACACGTGCCCACCATTACCCGACTTTCGCCCGAATGCCTGCACGAGATGACTAGCATGTTGCGTGATTCGGTGGCGCTTTTGGAGAAGACGCTCGGTTCCGACGGTTACAACGTCGGATTCAACATCGGTCACTGCGCCGGTGCCGGACTTCCCGGACACCTCCACGCCCACATCGTACCTCGCTGGACTGGTGATACTAATTTCATGGCCGTGCTAGGGGGCACGCGGATGGTACCCGATTCGCTGGATGCCATGCACCGCGACCTGGTTAAAAACGCGGTTGATATGGGAATCATTGACGAATAAGGCGAGAGATTTTCTTTTGGCTTCAACGGCTGGCGGTGATGATCCATGTGTGATGAGCCGACGTCAAATCTCGCTGCCTACGCCGTTCGAGACGATGATGCGGACGACCGCCGGCATCCCGAACCACACGACAAACTTCGTGGCCCTTTTGAAGTGGATCGGCATCGCGTGATGTCCAGTACCGCTTTCAGGCGTCTCGAACGCAAAACTCAAGTTTTCGCTGCCGCATTCCACGATCACTTTCGTACTCGACTGACCCATACACTCGAAGTTGCGGGAATTGCGCGACTCCTCGCCGGCAGACTTCATGCGAATGCGGACCTTGCGGAAGTGATATCGCTCGCTCACGATCTTGGACATCCACCTTTCGGGCATGCGGGTGAGAAGGCGTTGGATGAAGCGCTGGCTGAATTTGGAGGATTCAATCACAACACGCATGCTCTTCGCGTAGTCGACTACCTCGAACATCCGTATCCGCCGTTCCGTGGTTTAAACCTGACCTACGAAACCAGGCGGGGACTTGCCCTGCACGAAACGCGCTATGATCGCCCTGAAAAAACAAATGAAGGCTTTGAAGGTGTTCACGGCGGACCGGGCGTGGAAGCCCTCATAGCTTCGATCGCGGATCGTATCGCTGTGGTTTGCGCCGACCTGGAAGACGCGATCGGTGCAGGCTTGATTGACTTTGCGGATTTGCGTGAAGTCGAGCTGTGGCGCCAAAGTGAACCAACTGATCTAGGTACTAGTATCCACGCCATTCGTCGACCGAAAATCGACGCGATGCTCAATCAAGTCCTGGCGGATATCGTCAGCACCGCCGCGCCCAGACTCGCTAGATTATCCTCGCCGTTAGACGCTCGAGCGGCCGATGAATCCGTTCTTATGTCCGAGTCGATGGATCAATCGTTCTCAAGACTCGAGACGTTTATGTATGAACAAGTTTACCGTGCTAACGAAATCGTTCGCCTGGACGGCGAGGGACGTCGCAAGGTTCTGGCGCTTTTTCATGCATACGTCCAAAACCCAGATCAACTTCCCGATCGCTTCTCACGTCGAATCGATGAGCAGGGTATAGAAATCGTTGCGCGTGATTACATCGCAGGTATGACCGATCGCTTCTGCGAATCCCAATTCGAGAAACTCGCGGACAACTCATCGCCGGTGTAAGCAAGCGACAAGATCGGACATCTTGCCTGGCTGCATCAGGCTATGCTGGTAACATGAAGTCAACCATACGGAGCTGCGCATGGTTTATATGATGCTTCTTTTGTCGCTCCTGTTTTTCGGGGCTTACGGGTACTGGCGTGGGGCAATTCGTTACCTGCTCTTGATCGCGCCGTTTTTTCTAGCCTCGCTGTTTGCTTGGTTCGCAGGTCCGATGCTGTTCCGCATTGACTCGCTGCGTCACGCCGGCCTGTTTTGGCCACTGTTCATCCCTATGTGGATTGGCTTTACGGCGGGCGTTGTCCCGCAGTTCCTGCTCAACAAAAAACTGCCCCAAGCGATAGGACCTCGCGATCGAGGCTGGGGCATCGCGGTTGGGGCATTCGTATCATTCTTCGTCGTTTGGCTTGGTTGTATCTCCGTGATTATGCGCACCGCAAACGACCCCACTCATCAGCCCGGCGGCTCGACATTGTTCGTCGCAAAAGGGCTCAATAGTGCCGTGGTGCAGTGGATTCCTGGAGTGGGCTCCGGCAGTGACACCCTCATGAATCTTGTGGAAATCTCGACGGCGCCTCCTAAAGTTCGAGAAGCCGTGATTCAAGAGATGCGGATGGAGGACATCCTGGAACATCCGATCATGCAAGAAGTGTTGCTCGATGACGATTTGCAGCAGGAAGTGAAAGCGGCAGCTAGCGGATCGATCGGTGCCCTTTGGCGACTTCAAACAAACCCGAGCATTCTTAAGATATTCGATTCGCCGGAACTCATGGAGGCGTTCGGGCGATATTCTTTGGATGATATTGCGGATGCGGTAAGGACGAAAAACGCGGAAGGGACGCAGCGTTAGCGTTTCTTCTCAGGTTGCGTCCTGCAAGTTTGAAGTACCATCAAACCCGGATTCGTTGTCGGTACTGTTGGGCTCGTTCTCTTTGTTTTTTGCCTTCTTGTCGTCGTTGAACTGGCAGCCTTGACAGTGTGGATACCGTACACGCCTTCGTGAATAACAAACAGCGTCTGAAATTTTAATGTGCGGCTGGGGCGGGCAATAGCGGTAGTATTCGGAGGCGTTTTGAGTCATGGCATTTGAGACTCGTCTATCTGCGGCATAATTGGGAGTATTGGTGATTTGCGCCAAGTCCCAGCCATGTGTGGTGTAAAAATGTTGTCGTAGTTCTTCACACGGTTCGTCGCCATGAGATTCCAAAGGTCCCCGCAAGCTACCCTCAAATGATATCACACCTGCCCGATGTTCGCAAAAACCTTTTGCATAGGTGGCTTACTGCGGGTTGGCGGGCAAATAAGAGTGGTTTTTTTAAAACAAACGCGGCCTGTCCAAAGCCGTCAAAAAATGTCTCGACGGCTCTTCGTCCGCTGGCCGCGATTGACGCCTACGGGTGGGTGGATAGGATTCAAGCCGTTAGTTCGATCTTCGCGTAGCGCGGCGCGGGATCGGGTGGAGGCCCGCTTTGCGTTCATCGGAGCGGATTGCTGATTCCAACGGTACACACCGCGATGGGAAATCCCCAGGCTATGAAACAGTATATCATCGCCCCTCTGCGTCACGTTGTCACTTCATCGTTTCTTTTCGTCGCCCTTTTGGTCGTACCTGCAATGGCTCAGCAGGTGCAGCAACCCGCCGAAAGCGGTCAAGTAGAAACGTTGACCGTCGATCCCATCGACAAAACACCCGAGCAAGTCGATCTGCCCCAGGACCGCATTGACTTCCATTTAATCGACCCAAACGATGCGGTGAGCGAATTCGAGAGGTTGCTCGATGAGGCCCGTGAGAAAGGAAACCGGGAGGACATCAAGCTCTATGAACGTACGCTTGAACGCGTAAAGACAATACGCCGTTCTCAGCGTATGGAATTGACACTGGAGGATGTTATCCGCCGTACATTGGAGAACAGCTACGCCATCGAAATCAGCGGCTTCTCACCCGCAATTGAACAAACACGCGTGGTCGAGGCGGAGGCTGCTTTCGACATGGTGTTCTATACCGACATCACCAAGAGCCTTCTGGATCGACCGACAGGCTCGCAACTAGCCCCCAACACCGTGGACACGCTGAACATGGAGTTCGGCGTACGCAAGCTCTTGCCGACCGGTGCCCAGGCCCAACTCGACTACGGCCTGCAACGTCAATTCACTTCTCTGGAATTTCAAACGGTCAATCCCGAGTGGTTCAGTGATCTCGCCTTCCAGGTACGCCAGCCTTTGTTGCGCGGAGCGGGTATTGATTACAATCTTTCAGTCATCCGCATCAGCAAGAATACTCGAGAAATTGAGGATTGGCAGTTCAAAACGGAGGTGCGCGATCGTTTGCAGCAGGTCGAGCAATTGTACTGGGCGCTTGTTGCCGCCCGGTACAATGTGGTCATCTCAGCGCGTGTGCTTGCGGAGTTCGAGCAGCTTTATGATTACTTGATCGCGCGAAAGGATTTTGACATTACTCCTGTTCAAATAGCCGCGACGCGAGCCAACCTGGAAACCAGCAGAGCCCAATTCGTTCAGGTACAGGCTGAGGTTTTCAATGCGGAGGATCGACTTATCACCGCAATGAACGATCCGGAACTCGACCTCGCGCAACAGGTCGAGATCGTCCCGGCCGATTTCCCCAGTTACGACCTGATTCTGGTTAACCGACTGGCTGAAGCGAAGTCCGCCTTGGAGAGCCGTAGCGAGATCAAGCAACAAGAACTCGCTCTTAGCTCCGCCAAGCTCCAGGTGCATCGAGCGCGAAACCAGGAACTGCCGCAGCTCGATTTGACGTTGGGATACACTGTGAACGGCTTGGGCGTGAACTCCGACACGGCGTTCGATCAAACGACGCAACTTGAGTACATTGATTACTTCATTGGTGTGAACTTCGAGATCCCGGTGGGTAATCGAGCGCGGCGGGCTGCGACACGGCGAGCGCAATTGCAGATGGAGCAGGCGATTGCCAGCCTCAAGGGAGCGATTGAGACAGTCATTTTCGATGTGAACCTAGCTGTGCGAGAATTGCATACCAAGTACAATCAAATCGGCCCAAGCTTCGAATCCACTGAGGCGAGGAACCGCGAGGTCGATTCCATTGTCGCCCGTGCTGAACGGAAGGATATCAATACCCTCAACAGCGAGTTGTCTGCGCGGCAGAATCTGGCGAGTGCCCGGCGGTCGTTGCTTCAAGCGATGATCGACTACAACAATGCACTCGTGGAATTGGAACGATCCAAAGGCACGCTGCTGGACTTCTACAATGTCACG
>JANQHN010000018.1 GCA_028282665.1 Phycisphaerae bacterium
ATTGATCTTTCCGCCTGGTTCTCGATGCGTTTTCTCGTGTTCTTCTTTGCAGCGTTCGGTCTGTTCGGTGTGGTTTTGACGTACCTAAGCGACTACAGCGAAATGATCATCCTTCTCTCGTCGCTTGTTGGCGGTGGAGTGGTTGGTCAGGTCGTTCATCAGTTCTTCCGCTGGCTGAAGCGTAGTTCGGGTAACAGCGTAACCGATATTGGGGATTACCTGAATAAGGCGGGGCGTGTTTCGATAGCCGTTGCGCGCGACCGCAAAGGTGAGGTTGCGGTACGCATAGCAGGCGGTGAGCGATACCTGCCCGCTCTCGCCAGACATTCGGAAGCCAGATTCGCTGTCGGCGATCAGGTGGTTGTCGTGAGCTACAGCGGCGGCGTTGCCGAGGTGGTCTCCCGAGAAGAGTACGAATTCCTCAATGAGAAAAAACGGACTTAATCGGGATTGCGCAAGTGACCTGCGAGACGTGCGCTGGAACTTTAGGAGAATTTTTCATCAGAGGGCAGGAACATACCGGGTTTTGCCAAGGTTCGTTCTTTTCCAGTCCAGGCTATCCCTATACGCATGTTAACACCCGCATTAACGCGAGATGGCGGTTTGGGCGGCGGCTTACCTGCCTAGACGCTCACCTCGCTGCCACGAAAAACACATAAGGAGGTGCGATTTGATGATGAATTTGATGGCGCAGGAGATGTTAGCCCAGGCTACCGTTGGAACGGGGCTTGCGGTAGTTATTGGCTTTTTGATCGTCGCGGCGATCGTTATTGCCGTAAAGTTGGTTGTCGTTGGCAACCCGAGCGAGATGCTGGTGATCAGCGGTAAGCGACAACGGAGCGGGGCGGGTTATCGCGTGCTGATCGGCGGGCGAACGTTCGTCATCCCCATCTTTGAAAAAGTCGAACGCATCAGCCTTCGCAACATGCAGGTAACGCTCGAAGTGCGTGCGCAGGCGGGCGGTGGAACGATGATGCCGACAATCGTGACAGGCGTGGCGAACGTCAAAGTTTCATCCAGTCCGGACGAGCGAAGCAACGCGATCGAACGTTTTCTCGGTCAGCCAAGTCAGGAATTGCAACGCGTCGCGCGTGAAACGCTCGAAGGGGGTCTGCGTGCGGTCATCGGAAAGATGACGCCGGAAGAGATAGTCGAAGACCGCGACAAATTCGTAGCAACCGTTATGCATGAAGTCGCGGATGATTTCCGCAAACTCGGCTTGTTGATCGACTCGGTCAATATTCAAAATGTTCAGGACGAGCAAGAATACTTGGAATCGATTGCTCGCAAAGCTCGCGCTCAAGTTCTCTCCGACGCCCGCAAAGCGGAGGCCGAACGTGCTTCTGAAGCTGCGATCAAAGAAGCCGAAGCTGGGGCTGCTGCCCGCCGTGCAAAGGCCGTGAGGGATGCCGAAGCCAAAACTGCCGAAGCCGTTTCGAACCAGAAAGCTGAGGAGGCTCGCTACTCTTCCGAGAAGGCCATCGCGGAATCGCATAATACGCTGCGTATTCGCCAGGCTGAACTGGCCAAAGAGGCTGCATTGAAAGAAGCCGAACAGCAAGAGGCCGCGGCCAAGGCCGAGCAAGCTCGACTCGCCGCTACCGAGGTCGCTGCCGCCGAGGCTGCTCGTGACGTTGCTCGGGCCAAAGCTGAGGGTGATGCCGCGACTGTCCTGGAGGATGGTAAGGCTCGTGCCGCCGCGATCGAGGAAATCGGTAAGGCGATACAGAAGAATCCGGACGCACTCAAGGTCATGCTGGTCGAGATGATGCCGAGCATTGTTCAAGAGTTCAGCAAAAGCGTGGACCACATGTCACTGGGTGATGTGACGGTATTCGACGGCGGCGATGGCAATGCGATTGCCGGTGCGGCCATGGGTAAGGCGAAAGTGCTTTCGGAGTCGCTGGGCGTGCTGGAAGGCGTGCTGGGCGTGGACCTGCGAGAACTGAGCAAGAACATTGCAGGTACGGTTGCGTCAAAAGCGCAGACTGCGGATGGAGACAGCAACGCCCGGAAGGCGTAGAAGAACTTATGGGTTCACGTATCGGTGAGCGACGACCTGCCGTCATGCAGGCTTTGGCGAGGCCGTAAGTACGGACCGTACCCGAAATAAACGGAATAAGAAACGCGGCGAGGAACACTCGCCGCGTTTGCGTGTCTTTTCCGGTTGTAGCCGTTGCGCCGCTTAATGACGGCGGATAATCGCAATACTCGCTAGCCCCAACAGGCAGAGCGTTGTCGGCTCGGGGACACCGCGGATATAGGAAAATCCGCCGCCCTGGCCGCCCGATGTCCACGACAACATCTTTATATCGATGTAGATGTCATCGGTAATCAGATGCACGACTGCATCCTGGCCGATGACACTGGGGGGATTCGCGCCGTGCCAGTCATCCCATGTGGTGAAGGTTAGGTTTTGGTAATTGGCGGCGTCCCCCATTGCCCACTGCGTACCGATTGGGCTAAGGTAATCAGTATTGTCGAATTCGACTTCGAGCAGGATATTGAATAAGCCTCTTGTATTCGCGCGCGTCAGCCAGACATTGCTTGTGATACGATCCTGATTCTCCGGAAGCGTCCAATCTGCAAAATCAACTTTGGTGAACGTGTAATCGAGCCCGGACCATACTTCCGTGGCATTCGCAACGCCTGTGAACATGATCAGGGCAAACAGAGTACAAAACGTGACTCGCATAAGTTCTCCTTTCCCCAGAGGCTTCTTGGTCAGTGACGTGGTACTTCTCTTTCTATAATTCTGTAGCGTACTGGTACGGGTCACTAATTTCAATAGAAACAGTCCCTTGAGAGTGACACTTTATGCGTGATTAGGTTGCCTTCTCTTTGATCGTGGAATTAGGGGGCTTTAAAGCTAAAATGCAATTTCAGGGTTCTACCCACCCTCTATAATCCGACAACTTTGTTTGCAGCCAGTGTTTATGGTTTTCTTTAGAAAAAGGCACAAGAGGAATGAGTCAGCAGCCTACTATCGTGATCGTTGGCGCTTCGACTGATCGCTCAAAATACGGCAACAAGGCGGTGCGTGCCTATAAAGACCTCGGTTATCGAGTCATTCCCGTAAATCCCGCAGGTGGTGAAATCGAAGGGATTCCCGCTCGCGCGGACTTGAGTTCAGTGGACAAAGAGCCCGATCGAGTTGCGCTATATGTTCCGCCTGGAGTCGGTGTTCGGTTGATGGAAGCAATTGCGAAACTTTCGCCTAAGGAACTATGGGTGAATCCGGGTGCGGAATCGGAAGAACTACTCGATAAGGCAAAATCTCTAGGACTGGAACCAATTCAAGCTTGTGCCATTGTGGATGTAGGCAAAAATCCTGCACACTACTCTGTTTAGCTAAATATACTCGTTCCAAGTTGTGCAGATGTAAAATCGTTCTTGCGGTTCATGGATGAGACGAATCTGTGCCGACATAGAGATTGACGGTCAAAAACATAACCTCTTATTATGGTTGCTCGAATTAGAACAAGTCGCCCTCGCTGCTTACGGAGGAGCCAACCAATGGGTAAGCGATCCCGCTCTCGTAAGATTTCGGATACAGGCACCGAGATCACAGACATAACCAAAATCAAATCCTCATCTGTCGGTCGCATCACCAAAACCGCTTCCGCCAGTCTATCCGAAGAACAGATTCGGCTGCGTGCCTTCGAGATTTATTGCCGTCGAGGTGGCACGCCAGGCAATGAAGTGGAGGATTGGCTGCGTGCGGAGCGAGAGTTGCAGGAGGAACAGCAAAAGTCCGTGTAGTCCAATCCTAGAATGAAAGCGATACTCTACGTCTTGTCAGTTTGCAAAAAGGCGAGCGTATTGGCCTCTTGGCGGTTTCCCGTTCGTGAGCACAGGTCCGGGAATTTAGATCACACATAGCATCGGTTGGCGGGAGAGCCGAAGAGATGTCAGAGGCCGGGATTGGCAGGAAAGGCGACACCATCACCGTCGAGTTCCGCGTTCGTTTTGCGGAGTGCGACTCCTTCGGTTATCTGCACCACGCCAAATACTGGGAATATTTTGAACAGGCACGGACGGAACTTTTGCGCCAGAATGGTTTTCGCTATCGTGATCTTGAAAAGCAGGGTGTAAACTTCGTTGTCTACAAATGCGATTGCACGTATAAGGCGCCAATCCGGTATGACGACGTGGTAGCCGTGACGGTGCGTGTCGTACGCATGAGTCGTACCCGTGTGGATCACGACTACGAAATCAGGCTCGACGGCGTGACCACGTGCGTCGCCCACACCACGCTCGCGTGCGTAGGGCCGGATGGAAAACCTATCCTGATGCCGGATTCGCTTTGGGGCGAGGATGAAGAGGATCAAAGTGAATCGTAATGGGCCGCTGCTTTACAGACCTTGCCCGATTCATCGAACGTGAACACCTCGGCGGCGCTCTTGTTCATGACCGACTTATAGTAGATCACCACGCTATTCACACCAACCAGAACATCGCGTAGTTCAAAGTGCAAATCGGGTAACTTTGCTAAAGCGGCAGTCCAGTATTTAGCGACGTTTTCACGACCGCGTAGTGTGCCCGACGGCTCACCATACATGGATGCAATGAAGGGTGTGCTCATCTCAAAGTCGTCCGTGTAATGGGAAAGCACCTCGTCCAGGTTGCGATCGTTCCACGCCTTTACCCATTCTCGAGCGAATTTCCTGCCCTGTTCTACACTTATCATGAGGCTGGTTACTCCAAATTTACGGACTGCTCGACGAGATTGCTAATCCTCTCCGCAGTCAAATCCACGAGTTTTTGGACGACCATATCCGGGCCTGGGAAAGCGTCAAGCTGATGGTGGATCAACACGGCTACAGTTTTCGCGCCTGCCCTTTTGGCTGCCTGGATCCCTGCGGGTGCGTCTTCCACAACGACACAGCGTTCGGGCCGGACGCCGATTCGTTCGGCGGCGAGTCGGAAGACCTGAGGATCGGGTTTGCCGCGCGTAACGTCTTTGGCGCTGACCGTTGCAGTGAAACATTCGGTAATACCCATGATCCTCAAAACGAGTTCAATATTCTCCGGGGGGGCCGATGAACCGACTGCAAGTCGTGCACCGTGCCGATGCAATGTTCGAATCAACTCCACCGCGCCGGGGACAATCGGCGCATTGTCGCGGACAATTTCGCGGTAAAGCGTCTCTTTGCGATCGGCGAGTTCGTGCAGGCGTTTTTGACTCACCGGCCCGAATGCTTTTGGCACGATCGCGCTATTTCGCAAGCCGAAAGTTTCTTTGAAGAGTTTTTCCGTAAATTCGACGCCTTCCTGCCGCCCCAACTCTTTCCAGCTTTCGAAGTGGGGCTTGGCGGAGTCGATCAGTACGCCGTCCATGTCGAAAATCACGCCGACGGTGGAATTTGTGCTCATAAGTTTGCCTTCATCCGAATCGGAGCCATTTAAAGTACTAGAGCAAGTTCTAGCCAGCTGAAGCGTCCGACACCGTGTTTTGTGCTGCCGGAAAGTCGGCATTGAACGCTACGCTTGGCTTGAAACTGCTATATGGTCACTTCGTTTGGCGGTAAGAGGCTAGATACGCCCTAATGCTTCCTATGAATCATGATTACGTCGAGTACCTTGGCCGCGATCAAATCCCGGCTGTATCGCGTTTCAGCGAGCTTGCGTGCATTTTTGCCCATCTCTTTGCGAAGAGAGGGATCATCTTTGAGCTTTTGCAGTTTCACGATCAGGTCCGCCTCGTCACCCTGGTCACATCCGTAACCCGCGTCAGATTCTTCCAGGACTTCTCGTTGCCAGCCTCCGTAGTTGATTACCACAGGTTTTCCGGCACTAAGGCCGTCGAAGAACTTGTTGGCGCTGTTCCATTCAAGGATGGGGATTGGAGAGATCGTGACCATCGCCACGTCGGAGGCGGCGAAAATTTCCGGAAGGCGTTCTTTGGGGAGCGACCCCCAGATATCGAGGTTATCGAGGTTTTTCTCCGTTTTTTTCCGGAGGAGCATTTCCTTTTGATCTCCTTCGCCTACAAGTAGAAATCTCACTCCCTTTTCTTGGAAATGTTCCGCCAATCGTACAAAGAGATCCAGGCCATTGACTTTACCCATTGCGCCGCAGTGGGAGCAGACCATATCATCGCCCCAGCCGTGCTCATCGCGAACGGCTTGGCCGTTGACGTGCGGGTGGAAAAATTCCGTGTCACTGCAATTGGTGGCCACTTCGACATGCACTTTTTCGCATCGGCGGTTAACCGATTCCGCCATGCCCGATGAGAGGGCGATGACGGCATGGGCATTGCGATAGGTAAGCCACTCGAACCACTCCAGAACGAAGATGAGCAGGCGGTTTCGCAAGAGCCCCATTCCAACCGGTACGGCCGGCCAAACGTCGCGCACTTCGAACACATATCGCCGCCCCCGAAACCATCGCGCGACAAGGGCTGGAATACCGATCGTGAGCGGCGTGCTTGTAGCAAAGATCATGTCCACTTTCGGAATGCGAAGGGCCATCCAGCTAGCCAAAATCATAAAGTGGACAAACGACCCAATGCGTCTGAGCTTGCTCATCGTCTGGTGGTAGGGGACGTCGAGAGCGACGACGTTAATTCCGTCTATAGCGAATCGTTTGATGCGTTTGCCGGCAACACCCTTAAGTTCCGCCTCCGCAAGCTGAGCAACACTGGTGAGCATGGTCACATCGCAACCAGCGTCTACCCAGCGACGGGCGAATTCGTATGAGCGCGTTCCCGTCTTGCCACGCGGCGTTGCGAAGTACTGGTGGATATAGAGAATATGCGGCCGCTCGGTCCGCGTCGTTTCATTCATGATAAGTTGCAATCGTTTCAGGAACTGCGTTTACGGGTTGACATACTTCTTTGACGAACGCAAGAATTTTGTCCAATTCGGAATCGCCGATTCCGCGATGTGTCGGCAAGTTGACGACTTCTTTTGCGGCTATTTCTGCAACCGGACAGCTGCCGATCTTATAACCATACGCTCCCAAGTTCGCCGTTATAGGATGAACGGGCGAGAGAAACCAGTTTCCGATGTCGAGGCCTCGACGTTTCGCTTCATGGACGACCTGTTCCTTATTGCTGACGCGAATAGGGTAGCGATGTACGATCACCTCCCAATCATCAGGATAGAGGGCAATGGGGTATCCATGCTGAGGAAGTTCACGGCGATATCGTTCGTCAATCTTTTGGCGATGGGCGATACCAAGATCGACACGATTGACTTCGCACCGTCCCAAACGACACTGGACGGGTGCCGGTTTGAGTGCGTAGCTCGGATCGACGGTTCGAGAGGCGTTGACTCCGACCGTTCCAGCCGGTTGAAGATCGGATGGGCTAAGCCAGCCCGTCGAGCCATTGGTGTCGGATACGGCAGAATGACTCAGTTCGGAGGTAAGCAACGCGGCCGCGAGCTTGAAGGCCGAACGGCGCGACGGCGCGGGAAAAGTTTTCTGAATAGCAGCCACCTTCGCCGCCAATCTCTCCTCGTGAATCAGCGCTAAGCCTCCAAGTCCTGTCGAGAGCGGCTTACTCCTCTGCGTGCTGAAGAACGATGCGGCACCAAACGTCCCCAAGAGCTGATCGCGCACTTGTCCACCAAAAGTGTGGCAGCAGTTCTCGATGAGTGGCAGATCGTATTCTTTTGCAATATCGAGAAAGTCCCCAATCGCCACCGGGTATCCGTAGGTGTGTTGAATGACGATCGCCTTCGTGCGATCGGTGATCCTGTCTTCGACGCAATCGGGAGAGGCGTTGTAGAAACTGGGATCGATGTCGGCGTATATGGGAGTAGCGCCACAAGCGAGGATTGCCGCGGGCAGGGCTGCACAAGTGTAGCCCGGGATGATGATTTCGTCACCTGAGGCAACTTCGAGAGCAGCAAGTATCGCATAGAAGGCGGTTCGACCTTTCCAAAAGGCAAATGCTTTGCCCTCACCGAGGCAGCTCTCGACAGCGCGCTGGTAAGCTTCCCGTCCAGTGCGGTCCTCACCACCTGGCCAAGCCATGCTCCGCAAAACGATCAGGATGCGATCCAGCATGAATAACGCCTCAATGGCGGATGGTATACAGATGCAGCCTGCGGCGCACGTGCCTTGCAAGAACATACACTGCGCTCGCAACTGCACAAGGCTTAAGCTCGTTCTCGAAGTCGAGCAAATACGGTAGCGGATTCCCAGCGTGGAGCAACAGTGATTTAGTGTGGTTATTTTGTGAAATTGTTGTGCGGAGGATAAGCAGCAAAGTCGGCTATCGATGCATTAACCACGGAGCCTGGATAAAAACCGGTCTCTGCTCGATTGAATCGAGCAGAGACCGGTATCCATTATAGTAAAAGGAGGATTGACTGATGGTGCGAAAGATCGTCCCCCAGTTCATTTCCTCAAATTCTAACCGCCACGGATCAGCTTGGAACGTAGCACGAGCGTTCGACAACCAATCCAGACGACGACCTTGATCGAGTGTTTGCCCGCTTCGGCGCAGAGGTCCGCACATTCACTTCCAGGTCTGGCGACCGCAACCCACTCAAGATAGGTGTTCAGATCACAGGTATCTGCAGCCCGCTGAGCGGATGCTTGGGCGCGAGAGAGGCACCGTGAGCAGTGCCACCCGGCGTAGATCGCGGCGATGCCGTGAGAGACTGCCTTACCGGTCGTGTAAGTCGCCAGCGCAACCGTGATGACCGCCCGACCATCCGGATCCATTCTGGACCACGGATTGGACGCTGCATAGGCGTAGCCGTTGCCGTCGACGTACGGATCGCCCCAAATGCCGATCGTGTCACGAGTGGTGAATCGTCCCATTGCAGGATCCATGTAGCGAGTGCGGTAGTAGTACAAGCTAGTTTCACTGTCGTAGCGCCGACCGGTGAACAGGTATTCATTGCCGATCGCGCTGCCCGAAAGCCGGTTGTCGTTCGCATCGTAGAAGCGAGGTCTGCCGTAATCATCATACTCGTATCGCTCGACTACTTGTCCTGCCGAATTGCTGTACGCGGTAATCGACATCGGCTCCGCGACGAAAGCGTAATAATCCGTGCCCTGGATGCGGCTCGCGACGAGTTCGTCAAGGTGGCGCCCGTGGACGTAGGTC
>JANQHN010000239.1 GCA_028282665.1 Phycisphaerae bacterium
GCTCGCGCCAAGGAATTCAATATGCCCGCGGTTGCCATGACGGACCACGGCAACCGCGGGCATATTGAATTCCTTGGCGCGAGCAATTAATTCGCTAATACGCGTTGCGCCATCGAGCAGGCTGAAGTGCGTGTGCAGATGCAGGTGTACAAACGACGGTGCCTTTGGCGTAACCACCTCGGACTCCTTTCGCGAGGATACGTATCGACAAAACAAAAAACAGATCGTGACGTCATCCAAGCAGAACGCCACTGTAGTATAGGGCTGCGCTGCACGATGGACACAAGTGATCGACGATCGGACTTACTTCATAAAGTATCCAGAAGCATGGAAAGATGAATTCGGCAGTCTGTTCACCGCCTGTGAATTGAACAATGAACGACGCTGCCAATCTTGGAACGCAAAAGGTTACGAAAAACCGACGTTTTTTCCAACAGCCATTCACAGACCGTCATTTTCACGAAAGCGGAAATGACAGCTCCAGGAAAAATAACGGCGGCTAGAGCAAGCTCTAGCCAGGCGTAGTGTCCGACACCGTGTTTCGTACTGCTGGAAAGTCGACATTCAACGCTACGTTTGGATTGAAATTGCTATTGGACACCTTTAATCACTCGGCAGCCTCGACAACGATTCATTCGAGCCGACAATAATGAGCACGTCATTTTTTAGGATCTTCGTACTAGCCGCCGGTACGGTCACGATCGGTTTGAGCAGTTCTCCTGTTTCTTCGATCTTTTGAGTCGGTCCCTTGCGCTGGATGGCTACAAGCGTCACGCCGTGCTTGTTGCGCAGGTCCAACTCGAGGAGCGTTTTGTTCGCAAATTCCTCCGGCGCGGTCATGTAAACCATGCTGTAGTCGTCACCGAGTTCGACGTATTCTTTGAGATTGGGAAGCGTAAGCCGGTGCGACCAACGTACGGCGGACTCGTTCTCGGGCAGAGCAATTTCATGCGCACCAACACTACGTAGGATCCGGGCCTGCATTTCCTTGCGTGCCCGTGCCACGATGTGCTTCACGCCCAGCGACTTAAGCGTCACAACCGCCATGGCCGAGGATTCGAAGTCCGCGCCGATGCCAACCACGGCAACATCCACCTCATGGATACCCTGCGCCCGCAACGCCTCCGGATCTGTACTATCCAAACGTACCGCATGCGTAACCTCATCTCGAACCTCTTCAACATGCTTGGGGTTGCGATCCACCGCAATCACTTCCGCACCCATCCGACTCAGTGAGCGCGCCAACTTCAGGCCGAATCGTCCCAGCCCGATCACCGCGAATCGTTGATTCTTCGCCATCGCATTGACCTTTCGATACTTGGCGTATGCATCGTACAAATCATCCGATACTCACTGGCTCCTCGGGATAACTGTAATCCAATGACCTGCTCTTACCCGATAACGCAATCAACAACGTCAACGGACCAAGCCTACCCGAGAACATCGACCCCATGAGTATCAACCTGCCCACGAGACTGAGCTTCGAGGCAACACCCGTCGACAAGCCCACCGTACCACATGCCGATACCTGCTCGAACAGGGCTGACCTGAGAGTCAATCCGTCCGTAAACATCAATGCCAAAGTTCCGGCGCTAACCAGGGCAATCATCATCACCGCGATCGTGGCAGAACGCTTCAGCAGGTGATCAGCGATGGTTCTGCCCTGCACCTCGATAGCAGTACGCCCGCGGACGGTTGCGTACACACCTAACATCAACACGCTGAACGTCACCGTCTTGATTCCCCCGGCCGTGGATGCGGGTGACCCACCGATCATCATCAGCATACAAGCCAGAAAATGGCTTGGCGCCGAAAGCGCCGCCTCGTCCATATTCACCGTATTGAATCCGGCAGTTCGACACGTTGCAGCAAGAAACACTGCGTCAAGAGCACGCTGGCCGATGCCCGCCTCGCACATGAACCGCCCTTCATCATTACCGCCGCTTATGGTCGAACGGTATGAAAAAACTGGTGTTGCAGTAGACTCGAAGAGGAAAAAAAGCAGCGGAGGAAACGCGAGCAATAAAGTAGTCACAGCCAGTACAATCTTTGTGTGAAGCGTCAACCGTACGCGATAAGCACTCCCGTTGCGAATCTTGCGACGGCGGCGATCCCACAGCTGCCAAGCATTATCCCGGCAGATACGCCACAGTTCCGCAAGCACCGGAAACCCCAGTCCACCTAGAACGATTAAAGGCATTAGACAAACATAGACCTGCCAAGCACCGGAATACGAAACCAAACTGTCCCTCTGCAAGGCGAAACCAGCGTTGCAAAATGCGCTAATCGAATGAAAAATCGCGTGAAACAGAGCCGAATCGGACTCCATCTTCGCAGCAAACATCGGATAAATCAGCACAGTCCCAATGGTTTCGGCAGCACACGTGAATACGAAAATGAAGACCAACATGTGTTTAAGCGTACCCAATGTTTCGTGGCTCAAAGCGTCTTGCACGGCAAGCGAGTACCGAAGCGACAGCTTCCTGCTGAGCAGCAATCCAAAAACACTGCCAAACACCATCAATCCAAGTCCGCCCAGTTGAATCAGAACCAGAATCGTAACTTGGCCAACATAAGAAAAATCGTTGCCCGTGTCGTAAACGACGAGTCCGGTTACGCACGTCGCACTAACAGCGGTGAATGCGCAGTCAATCAAATGATCAGCAATCGAGAAGGACTTGTTTTGATAGACATGTGGTTCGATGCTCCGCGGTAAGGCAAGAATCAGCGTACCGATGATAATCAACGCAACGAACGTAAGGATGAACAGTCGCGCCGGATGCAGGTTACTTTGGGCGACGAACATATTGAATCGGACGACTTCAACGGCGAGTTTGATGATCAGTAAAACCTGAATCAAGACAACATAAAATGTTGCAGCTTGTCTCACTCCACCTGCCGCCTCCATCTCAAACAGGAGAAAGACCACGGCAAAACCGGCCAATCCGCAATCAAGCCAAGCTCGCTTCAAAAAAGTGAGCACGTTCGAAGCGATAAAGAGTTGGTGCGCTCGCCGAATGACGTACACACCGACAGCAAGCACTTGAACAGCCATCAATAGCCCAAGTGGAAGAGGCGGTGTATGAAAGCCGAATTCAATGACTAGAGATATGCACGCCAAAAACGCAAACGAACGAATAACCCAAACAACGATGACTTCGCGTCCGGGTACTTTGGCCCGGTAGCTGGTGGGTGGGTTTTGTGAATGCGTGCCAAACATGAACGGCCAAAGTAGTGTGAGGGCTGCATCGTGGCAACCTCGGTTGTATGACGACTGCGATTAGGTAGGGTTGCAAACAGTCCGCGCCCTGTGATTCCTACCATCTCTAACCCACAGAAGCGAGTTTTAGAACCGTTCCGTATCGCCTTATGATTTCCCTCCGCAATCCGACATGGGCAGGACCAGTCAACGTCGGATCTCCCCGTAACAACTCGGCCGCATCATCCCGCGCCGCGAATACCAGATCGGAATCTTTTGCCAAATCCGCTATCCTCATCTCCGGAAGACCGTGCTGCTTTGTACCCAATAACTCGCCCGGTCCCCGCAATCGCAGGTCGGCTTCCGCCACCTCAAACCCATCGCAGGTCGCACACAGTATCTCCAATCGCTCCGCAGCCGCCCCATTCACACTACTTGCAAAGAGCATACAGACGCTCGGTTTATCCCCGCGACCAATCCTTCCGCGCAACTGATGCAGTTGGCTCAGGCCGTATCGCTCGGCATGCTGAATCGCCATAACCGTCGCATTCGGCACATCCACACCAACCTCGATGACCGTAGTCGATACCAATGCCTGAATTTTTCCCGTGCGAAATCGCCCCATCACGCTCTCTTTTTCATGCGCTGCGAGTCGACCGTGCATCAACCCGACTTCGAAACCGGCGAGCGGCCCGTCGGCAAGTCGCTTGGCTTCCACACTCGCCGCTTTTAGTGGAAACGAGTCCGATTCCTCCACGAGTGGATAAACCACGTACGCTTGCTCACCACACACAAGGCGCTCTCGAAGAAGAGCCCATGCCGCATCTGTTTCTTTGGGACCGACGATTTTGGTCTGCACAGGTTTTCGACCCGGAAGTGTGTCCGAAATGGTGGACACATCCAGATCGCCGAAAACCGTCATCGCCAACGTACGCGGAATCGGCGTTGCGGAGAGCACCAGCATATGCGGTGATTTTGCCTTTTCTCGCAATACAGCCCGCTGGGCAACGCCGAACTTGTGCTGCTCATCAATAACCACCAAACCCAAATCTGCGAATTGCACATCCTGTTCGAGCATCGCATGCGTACCGATCAACAGATCGATCTTACCACAAGCGAGATCGCACAAAACCGAAGTCCGCCCCGTAGCCTTCATTCCGCCTGTCAGCTGCGCGAGCCGAACTTTGCTGCCTTCGAGGTATTGCTCCACCTTGACGCGATGCTGATTCGCGAGAACCTCGGTCGGCGCGAGTAGTGCAACTTGCCGCTTGTTGGCAATTGCTGTCAACGCCGCATACACGGCCACCGCTGTCTTACCTGCACCAACATCCGCTTGGAGCATGCGATTCATCGGCTCGGGCTTTTCCAGATCTGCGGCAATCTGTACAACAGCCTGATGTTGACCTTCAGTCAATTCGAATGGAAAGCGTTTACGAATACGCCGGTCGATTTCAGAGGTTGTGCGTATGGGGCTGACACGCCTCATCCCCTTCCGCGCCGCGCGGCTCAACTGCATCGCAAGCATGCACACCAGCAATTCCTCATACGCCATACGCCCGCGAGCGATCTTCACGTCTTCCATGGACATCGGCCGGTGACATCGCACAACGGCAGTAGCACGCGATGGCAGCTTCCGCCGCTTGCACAAAGCCGGAAGGATTATTTCAGGCAAAAGAAACGAGGCGTGATCAATGATCTCGTCGACAACTCTGCTGATCTGCCTGGATGGCAGTCCTTGCGTGGCGGAATAGATGGGTGTGAAGCGTTCCTCATCTCCTTCGGACACCCCTTCAGCAACTTCAGCCACAACCACAGCAGGATTCGTCATGCGCGCCATATGCATACCAGTCTCGACGACGCCACTGGCGCGCACGAACGATCCGTGACGAATCTTGTCTATTAGGTGAGGAGAATTGAACCAACGGAGGTTACAGCTTCCAGTGCCGTCTACGAGCAACGCATCAATACTTTGCTTGCGATACGTTCCGCGCGTGGAAACACGTTGAAGCTGCCCCACAATGGTCGCAGTTTGCCCGAGCTTCAAAGTACCGATTTGCTGAGATCGCGGAATGTGTTCGTAGCGGAAAGGCAGATAGTCAAGTAAATCGCCAACGGTTGTGAGCCCGAGCTGGGAAAACGCACCAGCCCGCTTGGGCCCTACACCCCGCACAAATTGCAGCGGCGTATCGAGTCGAAGCGGGCTGGCCAATGATTCATCACCGTTTCTTGTAGACCGGCAAACCGTGCTCCTTAGCAGCAGCCCCCAACCTGGAGCGTGTTTAGTTACGGAATGACCAGTTGCTGCCCAACATAAATCACGTTGGGATTCAAAATCTTGCCGCGATTGGCTTGGTAAATCTGCTTCCATTTACTTTGATCGCCGTAGTACAACCGTGCAATCGAGAAGAGCGTTTCCTTCTTCTGCACGGTGTGCAGACGAGACGCCTCGGTAACGGGTTCGGGCTGTGGAGCAGGCTCAAACGCCTGCGTCGAAGGCTTGGCAGCCAGCAAAGCGCGATCCGCATTGTAGGTTGGTTCCGCAGGGGGATCATAAGTAACGGGCTCGTCATGGTACAAGCTCTGGTCGGGCATGGTCGCGATTTCGCCCTCGTCCGATTTATCACGGCTACAGCCCGGAAGCGAAACCAGCAAAGCGAGCATGATTACAGCCGCAGCATTAAATCGCACCATGGATGATCTCCTGTAAAAACAAACTGGGGTGATTTCAGATCTAGACGATCCGATCTTATAATCGCGCCACTATGTGTCAACGAAATCCCGCTGCCCCACACTCCCGCACGCGGCGGTTCAAGGACACGAATCGATCTGAGTTTATAGAATAAAATGCCGTAACGTATTGTATCGTCAAATGCTGGCTATCCGTATTGAAAAATGTCACAACCCGGACAAGAGCTAACGAGCGACACAACACGCCGACACATTCTCGCTTTCGTAGCGAGATTCGCAACCGTCTCGTTCATTGGTGCTGCGTATACGACACTTTTTTGGGGGCGCGCTCCTGCACTCTTGCCAGCGCCGTTCTCCAGCTGGAGCGATCTCGTTCACCCGCATGTCATCGCACTTCGCGGAACGTCACCCCTCACGTGGCTGGCCATCCACCTTACGGTCGGCTTGGTGGTCCCGCTCGGAGTCACTGTCGCCACACGACGCAAGCTCCGCAATGTAGGCATTGCCTGGCCCAATCGGCTCGGGTGGTTCATGACTGGAATCGCAGTGGTCATCTCCATCCCATTCGGATTTTGGTTGGCAAACTCGAGCAACTTTGATCTACCGCGGCCACAACTCTTTTACTGGTGCTCGATGCTCGCCCTGATTCCCGAACACGTGCTCATCTGCGGTGTGTACGCGGCGTTGCTCATGCCTCGCGGGCGTTTCCCTGAGGAGAGGGAAATGCTCGCACGCTTCGGAATCACTGCGGGCATGCTACCTGGAGTTTTCATGGCGGGTCTGCTGTTCGGCCTTGTTCATGTAGGAAAGGGAGTCCCGCTCGAAATCGCCCTCTCGTTTCCGGGAGGAGCCTTTATCACCTACCTTACTATTCGATCGCGTTCCGTCCTTCCCGCTATTATTGCCCACTGGACACTCAACTTAGCCCCGTTAATTGCCTCTGCGATTAGTCAGCACATAATTTCGACTCATCAATAGCACCGTCTGATAAATCGAGGAACACGCCGATTTCGTTAAAAAAATAGAGATGCACAGCGATCATGGGCAACTCCGCCCCTTCACCGAACCACATCGGCTGCCGATATACCCCTACCAAACTGCATCACTCCGTAACTCGGCGGAACGTACGTTCGATAGTAGGTTGGAGATTGGTTATGACAACAACCATCACTAGGCACAGTCCGCTCTTTGGTATGGAGCAATCCGTTGACGAACAATTCTTTCATGATCTCCTCAGTCAACTCGACGAAGGTGTGTACTTCGTAGATACACAGCGGTGCATCAGCTATTGGAATACTGGAGCCGAGAAAATTTCCGGCTACTCGGCAGAAGAAATGCTTGGCTCGAATTGCGCGTACAACGCACTTATGCACGTCGATGATGAGGGCAAGCACATTTGTCACGATCGTTGCCCACTCAAAACAACGATGGCGGACGGCGAATCTCGCGAAGTTAATCTGTATTTGCGCCACAAGGAGGGACATCGTGTCCCTGTAACTGTACGCACATCGACCTTGCGCGATGAACATGGACGCGTCATCGGCGGCATTGAAGTGTTCAGCCATAATCCGCAAAAACAAACCGAATTGGAGAGAATCGAGGAACTTGAGCGGCTGACCTTTCGCGACAGCCTAACTGGAGTCGCCAATCGGCGGCATCTGCAAGCAACGCTCGAATCGCGTTTCGCAGAGTTCCAGCGCAACAATTCGCCATTCGGCCTGATACTGGTTGACGTTGATCAGTTTCAGCACTTCAACGACCGCCACGGCTACGAAATCGGCGACCGCGTGTTGCAGATGGTCGCTAAAACACTGAGCACAAACTGCGGACCTTATGATTCGGTTGGCCGGTGGGATGGTGAAGAGTTCCTCGTCATCGCCACTAATGTCGCTTTGGACGAACTCGTCACACTGGCAGAGCAATTGCGTTCACTAATTGCTGGCTCGAACCTCATCATCGACAACCGCGGACTGCGAATCACGGTGTCCGCAGGCGTGACGATCATCAAACCGGAAGATGACGTCGAATCACTGATTCAACGAGTGGCAACGCTTTTGGAGAAGTGCAAGCAAGACGGCCGAAACCGCGTCAAAAGTGGTTGAACCAGTCACAAACGGCCCTTTCCGCAGTCTACCGAAAAGACACGAGCGGAATCACTACGCAAGCTTTCTGAAATATTTGCAAACGCCGTGTCAAATGCTGCTCCAGACGAAGGTTGCCCCACAGCCGTTTCATTTTACTCGTAGCGACCACCGGCGTACTTTAGGTCGTCCAATTCAACGAGATGAACGCTATCTATCAAAAAACTCGTTCTATAGCAGTTTCAATCCAAACGTAGCGTTCAATGCCGACTTTCCGGCAGTACAAAACACGGTGCCGGACGTTACGCCTGGCCAGAGCTTGCTCTAGCTTTCGTTGCCCTCAGCGACAGCGGCAGAAAGGTGATCACCAATTTCCGTGTTGGACGGTTCGAGATGAAACGCCTTTGTAAAATCCTCGATAGCTTCATCCAATTTTCCAATGCTCTGTTTGTACAAGCCTCTAAGATCGTAGGCGCGAGCAAGTTCAGTACGGTAATCATCGGTTACGCGGTACGTGTCGTACGCATCCTGAAGATAACGAATCGCATCGTCGTAATCCCCCTCCGATAGCTCCCGCTGCCCTTCGGAAAAACTCAACTCCGAATACATCTTTTTTGCGCTGCGCGAAGATGGGTCCAGTTTGAACGCTTTAGAAAAGGCTGAAAGCGCACTGGAAGTCTCACCATCCGCCTCAAACCTCACACCTGCCGTCATGAACATCCCTGCAAGTTCTTTTTTGTACGCATTGTCCACAGGTGCTTTGTTCATCGCTGTGATCAAGTCTGCAAATGCGCGATTGGTCCAGCCGCTGGCCAATGCATCTTGCGCTTCCGATGCGGCGATGCGTGATTCTACGCCGCGCAGATTTCCATTTAGCGGATCAAGTTCGCTGGCAGCGCGGGCATCCAGCTGAGCCGCCGTAAGGTTCCCAGCCTTAAGATACTGCGTAGCGCGATCAAGAAATGCAGTCGCCAGGTCCTTGGGGTATGCATTGTTTTCGGGAGCGAGTTGTACGGCAGTCTCCAGTTCGCGAATCGCCTGATTGAAATCTCCCGCTTTCAGCAACGCCCGCCCAAGCAGATTGTATGGAATACCGACCTGCGAGTGCTTCTCCTTCAACGTCGTCGCGCGAGAAACAACTTCCTCTATGTTCGAATCATCCGCACGCCGAAGCGCCTCCTGCAACGCACCAACGACTTGTGCCGATTGACGCTGCTGGGCATACGCATCAGACATGGCGATATAAATATCAGCGTCATTGGGCCGGCGGCGAGAAAGATGCTGC
This sequence comes from Phycisphaerae bacterium, assembly GCA_028282665.1. Taxonomy (GTDB): domain Bacteria; phylum Planctomycetota; class Phycisphaerae; order UBA1845; family UBA1845; genus JANQHN01. The sequence goes on from JANQHN010000239.1 coordinate 9,254, forward strand.
AGCGTGCGCAAACCTTCAGAAACGTGCGAGGGACTCTCTAGCTTCCGTTTTGCTTCACGCAGCACTTCGTCATCATCTTTTTGCAGAGTACGCGAAAGCGAAAGGTCCGCTTCAATCGAGGCACTACCCGGGGCAAGTGAAGCGGCTCGAGCGAAGAAACGCTCCGCATCCTTATAACTCTGATCAAGCAGGTGCGCCGTCCCGATGAGCCGAACGGCTGCTACGTCGGTCGAATCTTTAACGACCAGCTCTTCCGCCATTCCCCGTCCTGCGCGAGTGTAACCCGCATCGATGAGGTTGGCGGCGCGTTGCAGCTTCTCACTGCGTTCTATCTCTGCTCGTGTGGGAGGGGCGTTAAAGTCTTGCGGAATCTGCGGGATGGAAGCGGAGAGCAACGAACCTTGCGCATTGTACAGACTTTGAGAGTAACTCGAAGAGTTTCCGGCGGTCGCAGTGAGAGAAGCCAGCCCACCACCTGTCGAAGACGCGGACACACCGCTAGCGATCCCGGAGACAAGCCCCGCAGCATATCCGCCAAACGATGATGAAACCGCCCCTATATTCAAGTAGCCTCTCCTTGCGAAAGCTTCTCTCCAGCTTAAAGCGTACGATTCGATCCCCCCAAAGCCAAAAGTATCGCAATAGAAGGCTCGAACGGTGTTGTTATCAGACCGATAAAGGCGCAGCCGATCACATTGAGGCGATACTGAAGCATCTTGGAAGTAGAATTGTTTGTGCTAGCCGTTTTTTTCTCCTGCGCCCTATCATCTTTTCCGATGGCATTTTTCAAAAAATCAACGTCTTTGAACGTATCAGTCGAAAAACTGTTTGCGTATCATGCCCGTCCAGGAGTATTTGAACGCTTAGCTCCGCCATGGGAACAAATTGAAATTGTCAAAAAACACGGCGGCATTGAAAACGATGCGACGCTCGTTTTTCGCATTAAAAAAGGACCCATCTGGATTTTTTGGGAAGCAAGACACCGCGACTTCGTCGATGGTTCACAATTCTGCGATGTGCAAGTGCGTGGCCCATTTGCCGCATGGTCACATCTTCACCGGTTTGAACGTATCGACAACAGACGAAGTAACCTCGTCGACCACGTGGAGTACAAACTACCTATTGGGATGCTTGGGGCATGGTTGGGTAATCGTCCGACGCAGCGAATGCTCGAGCGGATGTTTCAGTTTCGTCATCAAAGAACGCGGAACGATTTGATGAGACACGACCAGTTTAACCATCTAGGTACCAAGCGAATCGCCATCACCGGTGCAAATGGACTCGTAGGCCGCGCACTCACGGCCTTTCTCACCAGTCGGTCCACCCGATGCCCT
>JANQHN010000253.1 GCA_028282665.1 Phycisphaerae bacterium
ATTCGTCGGGAGAGGCTATCATGCAACCCCCACCCATACAACACGCGCCAAGGCAGGGCTCCGTAAAGCACATCACATCGTCGCCCATGCAAACCCGCGCGCAGTGTGCCGCTGCCGGCGGGGATTACATGGGCGACGATGTGATGTGCTTTACGGAGCCCTGCCTTGGCGCGTGTTGTATGGGTGGGGGTTGCCTGATAGCCTCTCCCGACGAATGCATCATCTTCGACGGCGTCTTCCATGGACGGGGGACCTCCTGTTGGCCTAATCCCTGCCCGCCGCTCAACGACGATTGCGAAATGGCGTTGCCCATCGACGAAGCCAACGAACGCTTCTTCGACACGACGCTAGCCACCTGGGACCACGTCGCCGCCTGTCAGCAGGCTCCCAACATCTGGTATTGTTACACGGCCCCGGAAACCGGTACGGTCACGGTCAGCCTCTGCGACAGCCAATACGATACCGCCATGGCCGTGTACGAGGGTTGCAATTGTTCACCGTTGGGCTCGCAACTCGCGTGCAGTGACGACGCATGTGGTCCTACCCATCAGCAGTCGGAACTGACTTTTGCAGCCATGGCGGGACAAAGCTACCTGATCGAAGTCGGCGGTCACTTCGGGCGATTCGATCAAGGCCAAGGCACTATGAATATCGAGGTCGCTCCCTGGGGTATGGGGGCATGTTGTGTGAACGCAGAACCCTACTGCTACGAAGACTACAGTGCGACCTGCTCCGGTTTTTTTGCAGGCGACGGCAGCACTTGCGACCCGAGTGACTGCAACGACAACGGCGCGATGGACGTCTGTGACATCGCTTCCGGCGCCTCGCTTGATTGCAACGGCAACGGCGTTCCGGATGAGTGTGACCTGTCTGGTGGAACCAGCCAGGATCACGACGCCAACCAGATTCCCGACGAATGCGAGGCAGACTGCAACGGCAACAGCGTTGTGGATACGTGCGATCTGGATTGCGGCGTGGGCAACTGCCTCAGCCATCCTAACGGATGCGGCACAAGTACGGACTGCCAGCAAGACGGCATTCCTGACGATTGCCAACTTGGCGGACTGGGTGGATCGGAAGTAACGTTGTACGACAACGGTGAGCCCATGTCAGGCGAAGATCCCGCCTTCCATTTGCTGGACAACAGCATTGGCGGCTCCACGAGCGAGTCTACGATTCTGGACGACATGGAACTGGCGATGGACAGTCGCGTCAACGGTTTCGTCTGGTACCACGAAAACGACGAACAGTTCGAATGGAGCGGGCGAGTTCGATTGCTGATCTATGCAGACAACGGTGCAGGCGGTCCCGATACGGATGGAGGTCCGCTCGTTGAAATGTGGATCCCGACGGACGGCGGTACGGTCACCGAAACGTATTTCGGTCCCGGTGCCTACAACGACCGCTACGAATACCGGATTTCGGATATCGACATCCCTCTGGAATCCGGCATTTGGTGGATCGGCGCGGCGCCCGAAGCCAATAATATATATAGTTCGGGGTGGTGCGTCAGCCATGCGGGATCGGGCGTCGTCAACGGTCAGGCTCATGTCCGCATTCCGGATTGGGGCATTCCCGAATTCATACCCGGCTCGGAACAATGGCCTTGGGATCAATGGGACGTCGCCTTTTACGTCATCACGACGGTAAGCGGAGCGGACTGCAACGAAAATTTCGTACCGGACGAATGCGACATTGAAGACTGCGACGGCTCGCCGTGGTGTTCGGACTGCCAGATGAACGGCGTCCCTGACGGCTGTGAGGATGATTGCAACGAGAACCAAATCGCCGACGAATGCGACATCGCCGATTGCGACGGTTCAGGCTGGTGCCAGGATTGTAACGAAAACGAAATTCCCGATGTTTGTGAACCGGACTGCAACCTCAACGGTACCGCGGATGAATGTGATATCGCCTGGTATTGGAGTTTCGACTGCAATGAAAACGGCGTACCCGACGAATGCGACGTCAACGGATCGAGTCAAGACTACGACCAGAACGGCGTGCCAGACGAATGCGATCCAGACTGCGACGCAAACGGCGTGGTTGACGTCTGCGACCTTGGCTGTTTCTACGGAGATTGTTCGAATCATCCGTTAGGTTGCGGCTCGGCGAGCGACTGCCAGCCTGACGGCATTCCCGACGCCTGTGAAACGTACGGGGAAATGACTTATTTGATGGATGATGGAACACGAGAGCACTCGATCAAAGTGTCCGACGGCGGGTACATGGCCTGGATGAACCGCTTCGTCGTCGAAGACGGCCATTCTTGGATCGACACGGTGAACATCGTCTGGGGCAAAGCTCCCGACGGCGCCACTGCGGAAGTGTACATATGGGAAGACCCGAACAGGGACGGGAATCCCACGGACGCAAAAGTTCTCGCCTCAGCGACGACTACGGTCGTCAACCCCGAGATCGACACTTTCAATCCCGTACCGTTCGACCGCATTTACGTAGGTCCGACAGGTACGAAGTTTTTCGTCGGCGCCATCTTACAGCATGGTTGGCGTGAAAGACCTGCCGCGCTCGATACGGAATTACCGCAAAGGCGGAGTTGGATGGTGGGTGACGCGAATAACCCGATCGACCCCAACAACCTGGGTGCAGCGGCCTTCCCGCCGTATCTGGTTGATGACCTTACGCCCGGCAATTGGTTAATCCGTGCCGATGCGGTCTTTCTCAACGATTGCAATGAAAATGACGTACCCGATGATTGCGACATCGCCGCCGCCCCGGCCATCGACTGCGACGGCAACAACGTTATCGACTCGTGCGAGTGGCAAGATTGTAATGGTAACGGCGTACACGATCCTTGCGATATAGCCGGTTGCCCGCAGAACGAAGTCTGGTGCGCCGACTGCAACAACAACCATGTACCCGACGTTTGTGACTTACCGCCGCTGGGGCCGGGAAACGATTGTCAAGGGAACTCGATTCCCGACGAGTGTGAAGAAGACTGCAACGGCAACACAATACCCGACGAGTGTGATATGACTAACTGCGACGGCAGTAGTTGGTGCGATGACTGTAACCAGGATGAACGGCTAGACGTTTGTCAACTCGGTTTCGTGGAAACGCGCATTTTCGAATGGGATGATGGAGGCGCGGAAGGGTCGGCGGGCGTTGGCGGCGGTCTGATCGAGATGGCCTGGGTGCAAAACTACAACACAGAAGGCAAAACAGAGATTATAGCTGCGGTCTCGACGGCATTCGGCGCTCCTTTCGATCCGGAGTTCTCCGGAGTTCAGATCGGGGACCCATTCCGCGTCTTTTTGTGGTCCGATCCGGATGGTGACGGCAACCCGGTCGATGCCGAATTGCTCGCGTCCGCAAGCGCGACGATTGAAGAAGGCATGATCGGCACGAACACCCTACAGGTCGTCGCCATCGAACCGACCGAAGTGTTAGGCAGTTTCTTCATCGGTGCCGCTGTGGAATCGGAATTGGGGCCGGCACCGCAGGATCTCAACGGTCCGCCCGCCCATGCTTCCTACATGGTGTGGAATACAGAGGGAGCACTCGATCCATCGGACCTCAGCACTCAGATCGTGTTGAACATGGATGACGCCGGCTCTGCCTGCAACTTCTTGCTGCGAGCAATCACGCAGGAGGTACTACCGCTTAACGACTGCAACGAAAACGGCGTACCGGATGACTGCGATCTTTCGCAAGGCACGTCGCACGACGACAACCAAAACGCCATCCCCGATGAGTGCGAACTGAGTGGTGACGTCAACGGTGACGGCGCGGTAAACTTCGAGGACTTCTCGCTGTTTATCGACTGCATGGCCGGTCCGGGATATCCAAATCCCGGCTGTGATCCCGTTCACTTCGCGATGAGTGATGTGGACGATGACGATGACGTAGACCTCGACGATTTCGGTGCGATGCAAACCACGTTCACCGGAAACAATTAAATCTCCTCTCCCCTTGTGACCAGTGTAGGGCCAGCCCTCTGTGCGAGCTTCCGTCATCAAGACGGAGTCTTCTCACAGAGGTTCTGGCCTTACGCATGCGCCGTAGGCTGATACATTGCCATCCGAGTGATGGTTAAACAAGGGTGGCACCAAGTTGCGTTTGTTGTGAATCCCAAATCAGCATTTTTATTGGATCCGGAATGCAAGGTTCCGAAAATCCAACATACATTTCTGCTTGAATAAATTGGTACGAAGGCGCTTTCCCGATCGTTACGCAATTTCGCTTGACCTTTCTAAAGCTTTATCGCTAGCATCACACTGATGAATTACATACTCGTGTTAATGACCTTATGGTCCACATTCCTTGCACCCCAGATGTGCCGCGTAGGCACGTTGACTGGATGTTGCGCCGACTCTGCAACCGAGACAGAGTTCTTCGCAGCTACCGAAACCTGCGCGAGTCAGACCTGCAGCGATGATTGTCACACGGACCGCGGTCGTACATCGCCCTCAAACGAACGTAGTTGCGGTTCTTGCAGAAGTTTTTGCGACGCGGCTTTAAAGCCGGCGGATGAGGGAAAATCGACTGGTCTGTCACACGTCAGTGGGCTTGTTTGCTTACCTGCCTCGTTCACAAACTACTTACCGGGCCACAAATTTTGGCGCTGTTCCGTGGACACGCTTGACGATCTCCCATGCCTTCCTCGCCCTCCCAGCGACTTTCCGTCCCTGAATTGATTTAAAGTCGATCAATGCTTGTGTCAGCGTGCGTATAAACTGCTGCGCGGGTTTAGCGCGGCTCCCCAATCGCGCGTGTACGCCCGCGTCATGCGGGTTCGATCAAGCGTGATGCGACTCTCCAAAACCAATCAACTGTTGAGCTTTGAAATCCAATTTAGGGAAAGCGACATCTGATGAATTCATCAAAATTGATCATATTTGCGAGCGCGCTTACGGTAACGCTCACTCTGCTATCGCCCGTCGCCTGTCACAATACACCCAGTCCGCCCGACACCGATCACACGGCGTTACCATCAGGCGGCACTGACTTTGCAACTGCAACGCCACTCGGACCGGAGACGAGCCCGGTTGCCATTGACATGTCCAAGGGATGGTGCGGCGGTCATGGTGTGCCCGAATCAGTTTGCACACGCTGTGACGCAAGCCTGATTCCACGATTCAAAGACGCCAATGACTGGTGCACAGGACACGGCCTGCCGGAGTCGCAATGCGAATTGTGCAACCCAGGTGTCGCGGCGAAATGGGCGGCGCTGCGGCCTTTACCACTTTCAAATACCGAGGCATCGCCAACAGACTTTTGGCTCGAACGCGTACCGCGTTTGCTCACGGCAACCAGCGATCCCCTATGCGAGGTGGATTCGCTGCGCGTACGATTCCTTGACCCTTTGGTAGCCCGCAAGTCCGGCATCGAAGTTGAGCCGGTTCGCCGCCGCCGTATTTCGGCAAACGTCGATGTGCCCGCCAAAGTTGAATTCGACGCTACGCGCGTCACACGCATCACACCGCGCGTCGCGGGAGTGGTCGTACAGGTCACCGCGGAGATCGGCAACCAAGTGCAAGCGGGCGAGTTGCTCGCGGTAATTGACAGTCCAACCCTGGGTGACGCGAAAAGCAGGTACATCGAGCGTAAGCAAACCTACTTGCTTGCGCGTGCGAATTATGAACGGATCCAGATCATTTACCGTGGCCAACAGCGCATGCTGAAAGCTGTTACCGCGGATGCCACGATACAAAGGGTACGGCAAAGTATCGAGAATGTGCCCGTTGGTGAAGCGAAGGCACGCTTGTTAAGTGCGCACGCGGAGCTTCAACTCGCTCGGGCGGAGGTCACGCGCGAAGCGAAGCTGCTGGACAAGCAGATCAGCAGCGAGCGGGAATACGAAACCGTAAGCAGCGAGCTTGCCGTTGCCGAAGCCGCATTCTTCGCCATTCGCGAAGAAATCGCTTTCACCGGAGAACGGGAGCAATTCGCAGCCGAACAAACCTTACAAACTGCAAGAACCACCCTCGACACCGCCGAACGTCAATTGCACATTCTCGGATTAAACGACGAGCAGGTGCAGGCGATCGGCTCCGAACCGAACACGCAGCTATCACGCTACGAACTACGCAGCCCCGTCTCCGGTCGCATTGTTGAACTGGGTGTGGCGGTCGGCGAAACAGTCGAAATGGCTGACGTACTTTTCGTTATAGCGGACCATTCGACAATGTGGCTGATGGCTGACGTCTATGAACGCGACCTCCTTTTGTTACGAGAAGGCGCGCCGGTCCTATTCACGGTGGACGGTCTGCCAGGCCTGAGCTTCGAAGGACGTCTCAACTGGATCAGCAGCCAAGTCAATGACTACACGCGGACCGTACAGGTCCGGGCGGATTTGCCAAACAAGGAGGGGTTCCTGCGTGCCAAGATGTTCGGCTTGGCACGGCTGATCGTCCATGACGAAGCGAACGTGCTGAGCGTCGCCGCTGATGCTGTGCAGACGGACGGATGCTGCCAACTCGTTTTTGTTCAGGAATCCGAAACGGTTTTCGCGCCGCGAAAGGTCGTATTGGGCGCCAGCGCAAATGGGCACATTGAAGTGCTCAAAGGACTTAGAAAAGGCGAATCGGTCGTAACGACCGGCAGTTTTCTGATGAAGACCGAGATTCTCAAGGGCAACATCGGCGCCGGTTGCTGTGAAGTGGATCCGGGGAGGTAAATGGAAATGCTCAACTGGATCATCACGTGGTCGCTTCGTCACAGGTTCATCGTACTGTCGCTGACGGTCATCCTCATCATCACGGGTGGGTTCTCACTGGTATACCTACCGATCGACGCCTTTCCCGATACGACGCCGGTGCAGGTGCAAATCAACACGGTAGCGCCAGCGCTAAGCCCGCTGGAAATCGAACAGCAGATCACCTTTCCGGTCGAACAGGCGATCAGCGGCTTGCCGGACCTAAAGGAAGTGCGATCGCTCTCGAAATTCGGCCTATCTCAGGTAACAGTGATTTTCGAAGACGGAACAGATGTCTACTTCGCCCGGCAACTTGTGATGGAGCGACTCGGCACAGTCGATCTGCCGGAAGGTATGCCCAAACCCGCCATGGGCCCCGTAGCAACCGGCTTGGGTGAAGTGTTTCACTACATCCTTACCAGCGAAACCCGCAGTCTGGCGGAACTTCGTACCATACAGGATTGGATCATCAAACCGCAGCTTAGGAGTGTGTCCGGCGTAGCGGAGGTCAACACCTGGGGGGGGTTCGATCGGCAGTACCAAGTAATCGTGAATCCTCGCCAGCTAATCAAATACGATCTGACGCTCGTTGACGTGTTTGAAGCCCTTCGACGCAACAATATGAACGTCGGCGGCGGCAACATCACACGATCGGGCGAATTGTTACTGGTTCAGGGTGTCGGACTCCTGGAGACACTGGAAGAAGTCGGCAACGTCGTCATTACTGCGCGTGGCGGAGTGCCTGTTTACGTACGAAATGTCGGGCAGGTCGTTGAAGGTCACGAGATTCGGCGCGGCGCGGTGAGCTACGATGGGAAGGGTGAGGCGGTTCTCGGGCTGGGCTTCATGCTGATGGGCGAAAATACCCGCGAAGTGACTCAACGCATGAAAGAACGCGTGGAGCAGATCATCCCCTCACTGCCAAAAGACGTAACGGTCACCACGGTCTATGACCGCACTGCACTGGTCGACCACGTTATCAGGACCGTCGAAGAAAACCTTCTGCTTGGCGCACTTCTGGTCGTAGCCGTTTTGTTCATCTTTCTGGGCAACCTGCGGGCCGGGCTGATCGTCGCTTCGGCGATTCCGCTTTCGATGCTTTTCGCAGCCAACGCAATGTTGCAGGCCGGCATTGCCGGCAGCCTCATGAGCCTGGGAGCCATCGACTTCGGATTGATCGTTGACAGCTCGGTCATCCAGATCGAAAACGGCATGCGGCATCTAAGCCGCAACACCGACGATCGGCCACGACTCGATGTCGTGCGGAGTGCGGCGATCGAAGTTCGCAAGCCAACCATATTCGGCGAGTTGATCATCATGATCGTCTACCTGCCAATCCTGACACTTGAAGGCATTGAAGGAAAAATGTTTCGACCGATGGCACTGACGGTCATTTTCGCGCTGCTTGGATCTTTGATTCTCTCGCTTACTCTGATGCCGGTATTAGCCAGCCTCCTGCTGCCAAAGAAGGTACAACAACGAGAATTATGGATCATTTACGTGCTCAAGCGGATGTACACCCCGCTGTTGGATTTGGTACTGCGTCTGCGCTACGTCGTGATTGCGGGGGTATGCATAGCGCTTGCCACCGGAATCTGGCTTGGCGGAAGGCTTGGGGCAGAGTTTATTCCCCGGCTCTCCGAAGAGGCTGTGGTGATCAATACAGTCCGCCTCGCAGGCGTTTCGGTGGAAGAATCGGTTCGTTACGGCATCCAAATCGAAAAGCTGCTTCTGGAGGAATTTCCGGATGAGATCGAGCACATCTGGACGCGTACCGGAACGGCTGAAGTCGCCACGGACCCGATGGGTATTGAACTTAGCGATGTTTTCATCACATTAACGCCGCGCGCCCGGTGGACGAAAGCCGAAAGCCAAACGGAGTTGGTAGAAATGATGGAAACCACACTCGCCGGCATGCCCGCCATGCGCACGATTTTCACACAACCCATTGAAATGCGCGTCAACGAGATGGTGGCGGGCATTCGCAGCGACCTCGGCGTCAAGATTTTCGGCGATGACTTCGAGACGTTACGCCGACTTGGCGATGAAATCGCAAAGACACTGGAACGGGTTCCCGGCGCCTCAGATGTGACAGTCGAGCAAATCACCGGGCAACCCATGCTGGAGATCCGCGTTAGACGGGACCAACTTGCCCGGCACGGCGTGGCGGTGGCGGACGTGCTGGATTTCGTAGCTTCGATCGGCAACGTTCAGGTCGGCGAAATCCGCCAGGGACAAATTCGTTTTCCTTTGACTGTACGGTTGTCAGACGAGTACCGCACCGAACCGGAACGGGTCGCGCAACTCATGCTGCCGACGGCGAGCGGACAACGCCTTCCGCTCTCACGCCTCACGAACATCTCGCTGGTGGAAGGCCCTTCAACAATCAACCGTGAATGGAGCAAGCGCCGCCTGATTGTACAGTGCAACGCCCGCGGTCGAGATATAGGCAGCTTGGTGGACGAAGCACGGCGGCACATCGAGGAAGATATAGAACTGCCGGCGGGTTACTACGTTCGCTACGGCGGCCAGTTCGAACATCTCGAGCAGGCAAGTCAACGATTGATGATCGTAGTGCCCGTAGCTCTTACGTTGATCTTCATCCTCTTGTACATCACCTATCATCGACTGGCAGATGTGATTCGCATTTTCTTGACGCTACCGCTGGCCGCCATCGGGGGGATCGTCGCGTTGACCATTCGCGACATGCCTTTCAGCGTCTCGGCGGGAGTGGGCTTCGTGGCCATGTCGGGAGTTTCGGTGCTCGGGGACATGGTGTTTGTGTCATTCCTGCGTGACCTGTTGGAGCGCGGTCAATCGCTGCACGAGGCGATCCGCGAGGCAGCGTTGACCCGGCTGCGACCGGTGTTGATGACAGGATTGGTAGCGAGCCTCGGATTTGTGCCGATGGCGTTCAATACAGGCGTCGGCGCCGAAGTACAACGTCCGCTGGCTACGGTAGTCATCGGTTGCGTCATCACGTCGACGCTGTTGACGCTGTTGGTTTTACCTGTCTTCTATTCGTTGCTTGCTCCAAATCGAAAAAGAAAACCGCAAAACATTGTTTCAAAAACATCGCAGCATTCGACCAATCCCGAGGAAGGAACGCGCATATGAAAACAATAAACACCATTCCGAATGCTGTGGCTGTAAGCGTAGTTATGACATTGCTCGTCGGCTCCGGCTGCGCAAAGGTGGATCCAAAACTCGACTACCAGCGATCGTCGGCCTTCATCGAAAAAGCAACCGGCGTGGCTGGCGTAATCGGCAAGCGCGATGCAGCTGTCATCGAAGCGCGTGTCGAGGAACTGCTCAAAAGCGAATTGACTTCTAATGAGGCGGTAGAGCTGGCGTTGCTCAACAACGCCGGTCTATTGGCGGCATTCCGCGATATTGGCATTGCACGAGCGGATCTTGTCCAGTCCGGACTACTTACCAATCCAACGTTGGCCATGGCGTTTCGCCTGCCGGCAGGCGGCGGATTGACAGCGATCGATATGGACATCGCTCAGAACATCGCAGATCTGTGGCAGATACCTCCTCGCGAACGAGCCGCTGAGCGAAACCTGGAGCTAACGATTCTACGCATCGCGCATGAAGCAAGCCGTGTTGCTGCCAAGACGAAACAGGCCTACTACGCCGTACTTGGCGAGGAGCGGCGCCTGAACATCGCGCGTGAGAACCTCGAAGTAACACGTACGACTTTGAAGCTCAGCAAGTTTCGGCAGGAGACGGGCGTGGGAAACGTGCTGGATGTAAACATGGCCAAAGGCGCTGCGCTTAAGGCGGAACTCGCCGTGGACCGTACACGGCTGGCCGCCTCAGAAGCCAAGCGAACACTCGCCGCGTTACTGGGTTTGCGTATCGACGCCGAAAGATTAACGCTAACGAATGAGGCACGATTACTCGATTTGCCTGCCCAAAATGAGCGCATCGTTGCGCAAGCGATGGAAAACCGGCTAGACATTCGCGCGATGCGCGAAACCGTACGTGCTGCTGATGAACGGCTTGTTCTTGAACACCGTCAAGTATTCCCTTCGTTAACGGTTGGACTATCGTTGGAACGAGAAGCGCGGGGACGGGCCCAAGATCGCGACATTCTCGCCGATACTGCACGCGCGTCGATTGCAGCGGGCCGCCTGACGGCTCCGGAAATCGAACCTCGATCAAACGGCGGCGGTGACCCGACCGTCACATTGGGGCCTGGTTTTGCCCTGGAATTGCCGATCTTTGACCAGAACCAGGCGCAGATCGCACGCGCTCGGTATCAACTTGAACAGGCCTTGCTTCGGTTGAACTCTCTTCAGGCAAGCGTCGTGCAGGAAGTACAAGGCGCAATCGATCAAGCCCGAACCGCTCACAAGATTGCGCGCTTCTACGAAATGGAGATTTTACCGCAATCACAGCAAAACCTCGATCTGGCTCGCGAGTCGTACAGAGCTGGGAAGGCGGGGATTCTGTTCGTTCTTGAAGCTGAACGTGCATTCCTGATAGCGCGCAATGCATTTATTAATGCACAACAGGAGGCTGAATTAACAAACGTAAAGCTAGAATCAGCTGTCGGCGTTCCAATCGATACGCTACGGGCTGAAAAAGAAAATAGCGAACGCACGTCAACGGAAAAGTAAAGTCGCCAACACCCTGTACATGCAGTGATGAGTCCGATTTCACCATACCCCTGTCCGTGAAATGGTGCGTAATACGGTCGGTGAAACTGCTTCTGCCACTTTACGGTGATTACAACAATATCCGATTGTGCGAGCAATCCAGCTGCGGATTGACGGCATTGCTTATGACCACGCGCAACCGCTCAAAACTCACTCGGAGCAGATCGTCGGCCGCATCAAAGCGATGGGCAGAATGAGCATTGCCGAAAAGCAACTCGCGCAGAACGACCGCACAACCGTTCGAATCGGCGACCGCGTCGTCGATCTGCGGTGCTCATCGCCTGCCTCGTTCGATTAACGACGATGGTCGTGGATGAGCTCTCTAGCCAAAGCTTCGTTGAGGTCAACGGGCATCTCTGCGATAACGCCTAATCAGTCCGCCGGCAAATTGATCCTCACAAGACGGCTTTGATCCTTGCGCAAAACCTGAAGACGCAGTTCGGTTTTCTCGACCACTTGTTGTTCGAACTGCTCAGCATTGTGGATGGCCTGACCGTTCACCTCTGTAACAATTTCAAATGGCTTAAGACCCGCAATCGCTGCCTTGCTCCCAGGTTCAACCTTTGACAAGATCACACCGGGATCTTCCTCCGTCTTCTGAAAGTAACGTCGAACTTCAAATGTCAGGTCCTTGACAGTGATTCCCAACGCATCCGACTTGTATTGTGGGGCCTCGTTGTAGTGGGTCGGGCACTGCTCGACGGTGAATGCCTTGCGAATAACTTCGTCAGCACTGAACACCTCCAGCGTAAACGCCCGCCCAAAACCGAGCTTGGTTAGCGTAGCGCGTAGTCCGTTTTCCGCTAGCGGCCAGGGTGGCGGCACCTGATCGAAGAACTCCACAGGCATGTTGTCCAATTGCATCCAAGGAAAAGCCCGACTGTACCCGTAGAAGTCGCCATTCATGGTAACTGGGATGGGTTCGGGCCATCCTTCGGCGACTATGCGAATCAGTATGTCGCCTTGTTCAACGCCTTCTCTCGCGGCGGGCGAGTTCGGATACACGAACGAAACGAGTCCGCCGAATTGTCCGTCTTCAGTGATGTCGGCGACATCGTTCGCACGGGCGAGTTGGGGATTGAGCCCTTGCAGTTCTACTCCAATCCAGGCGATACGGCTCTCCTCTTCCGCGCTAAGGGGAACGTTGCTTTTGTCCGCGTACTTTTCAGGCTGGCTGACGAACTCTCCCAAGTAGGCGAGCGGCATAAATACAGGCCAATCAGCGCGCCAATATCTCTCTGTATTACCGACCGTCCGTCTTGTCACGGGTAACGCCACGACACGCCCTTCACGGTCGAAAAGAAACTGCGGCTCCTCGTCGTAAGAGGAAGTCGGGTAGACTTTGTTCTTCCAGCCAAAACACAGGGAGTTCAATCGGGCAAACGCCACACGCTCCACGCGCTGTTCACCGCTGAGCTTTAACGTCAACTGCAAACACGCCTCATTAAGTAGATCGAGCAAGTCGCCCTCGAAGGGCCTGGCGATCGTCTCTGCAGGTTCGCTCAGAGTGGCGACAAAGCACCCCAAATCCTTGAGACTGAAAGCAAACTCGGCTTCTACCGGATCCTCCCCGTTTCGGTGCACGGTGATACGTTCGATGCGAGCCGTCACGCCGGGCTCAAGGTCGGCCAATACAACCACACGTCGCGCGTCCACGATCACTCCAGGTACGTCACCTTCTGTCTCGATGACCTGGCGGTCGCTGAATACCATGTGCATGTCGTCCATGGCACCCTTTTTGGGGCTACGCAAGCGAAGTTGCACGCGCGGCAGAATCTGCCCTGCCAGAGCAATCGTGTCTTCGCGCAATCGGTCTATGGTAGCCTGTGTGATTCTTCTCCAATGCAGCGGTGAACCCCGCCAGGATTCGTCCTTCCCACGATTGAGCCAGGTTCTCATTCCAACCGGTATGCCCTCCTCATTGACGATCAAGTGGCTACCATACTCTTGCTGCACAGGCTCGCCGCGGTCGGTAAGCACGTATTCCTCATAACCGGGCAGAACAACACCTAAAGACATACGCCACTGCGTATTCATCATTGATCTGTCCACTCTATAGTAAGGTGGCTTCGCATCGGGCAAGAAGTTCAGCGGCGTCGCTCCTTTCAGCGGTTCTGTCAGCTTGAGGTAAGCGGCGATCCGACGGGAAAGAAAGCCATCCAGTTCCGCCCGCACCCGATTATCCGCACTCGTCACTTCTATGCGGTCAATGAACCGGGGCTCGATGAATATGTCGCCTGTGATGACCGTGCGCTCATCAAGGAGCCAACCGGAAAACAGCACGGGCCGCTCGTCTTTGACAAGCGTGGAACCATCACTACGCCAGCCGCTGAATCCATGGCCGGTGTATTCCGGAGCCTCTGCACCATCGTATTGCAGGTAGATTTCGATCGTGACGGCAGACGGCGCCACTTTTTTCAAAATCTCCTTTTGCACTGTGACAGAGGGTAATTCCGGAAGATCTTTACCAAACGCCAAGCCAGAGCCAAATACCAATGCTACGGCCAATCGAACGATGTACTTCATGGTCTTTTCCTTGCAAAACCCGGGTGGGAGAAATCGCATTACTGACGTTCGTAGTCTCGAGCGAAATCGAGTACGATTTGCCTCATGAGGCCCTGCCGGGTAACCGCGATGAGAATCTTGTGCTCTTTTTCGATGTTCTTCACGGCTTGATCGTATGCTGTCCGCAACTCTTCAAGAGTCTTGATCTTCTTCTTTCCAACTTTCAGGATGATATCCTGTTCGTTTAAGCCTGCACTGACGGCGTTGCCAGGATATTCGACTCCGAAAACGAAAACGCCTTCTTTGCGATGGAAGTACAAATCGGGGTTGTCGAACTGATTAATGCTCTTTGCAGTGAAGTCCCAGCGTGGCAGGTCCAATTCCTCTCCCTCGATCTCGCCCTTTTCGCGCGGCGTGATCTTCAGCTTCATCACCTCGCCACCGCGTACCAGCCCCAAGGCGGCCGGCTTGTCCACCGCAAGCAACCCGAGCGTACGCCTGATCGCGGGCAAGTCTTCCTCGGTGATGGCCGTCACCTGCTCCTCGCCGATCGACACCAGCCGATCTTGCGGCAGGATGCCCGCTCGGCGGGCGGGGCTGTCGGGATCTGTACCGGCTACGATCACACCCTCCGTCGCGTCAAAGTACATGTTGCGGCTGAAGTCGCGCAGTGCCTGGAGTTGAATCCCCGTATAGCTCCACTCTACAGCCCCCACCTCACGAATGCGTCTTATGACGCGCTGAATGGTCTGGGTAGGAACCGCAAATCCCATGTCGCCGCCGTAGATGACACCCCTCGTGTTCAGACCAATGACTTCGCCAGACGTATTAACTAGCGGACCACCGGAATTGCCGGGGCTGATGGCGGCGTCCGTCTGAAGCCAGAGACTGTATTCGCTGTTGCCCGGCAGGTAGCGACGCGTGCACGAAATGATTCCGATGGAAACAGATCGGCTCATGCCCCACGGCGCCCCCATCGCCATAACGAAGTCCCCCTCTACCAGAACGGAAGAATCTCCCAGCTTCGCAACCGGTAGCGGATCGTCAATCTCTGCCATCCCGAGTTGCAACAAGGCCAAGTCCGTGTCTTTGTCCGTCCCCACGATCTCCGCGTGGAACGCCCGACCGTCATAAAGAAGACAACGCACCTCCAACGCCTTGTCCACGACGTGCCAGTTGGTCAATGCCTGCCCGTCAGAAGAGATGATTACACCGCTGCCAGATACTTCCACCGACATCTTCTTACCGCTTTCGTGAGTCTCGGTGATGCACTTGATGAAAATGACAGCCGGAAAAACCTGGTCTTTCGCCCGCGTGATGACGTCACGAAAATCGAACGCGTTTGCGGGTGCCTCCACGCTTGCCAGTGCCGGTTGCCCAGCCCGCGCGAGACTGAACATTTCAGCTGCATGACAAACGAAGAGCAACACCGCCAGAAACAACATGCCAAAGAGGGCTGAAGAAAATAATCCGGGCTTCACACTTGACTCCTGGGATACTGATGATTGGCCTGTAGGCCTGCTATCGCAGGGTAAACGGATACTAACCACTAACAAGCGCGCAGTTAGATACCCATAAGTTGATAAAGTACACGTTCAACATAACACGATCACGCTTTCATCCGCGCGTCTAATGATACAACGAGACCGAGCGCTCAATACCTGCATGCTACGTCTTTTACCATGAGAAGGTTCGTAATACTAGCGTCTGTGAGAAAGTGATTCGTACTATTTGCAAATCTTCAATCTGAATTCACTGTAAAGATTCAAACCATATATGAATTCGGCCGGTAGACGCTAGAGTTTGGCCTGAAAACTGAAATCGCATGTGTTGTTCGAATATTCGATTTCCAAAAAAACTGCAAGGAAAAAGACTTGTGGCATTGCATTAATTCGCGATTGAACGCACAAACAGGTTTTTGGATAACCTCTAATACAACCGCACGGGTTAGGAGGTTTTACAAACATTTTCAGCCATACGTGAGGATGATGCCGTATTCATGCAGTTGGCGGATTTTTCGGTTTCGGTGCGTGCCGCGTGCTTTAGCGTTTCGTTGTTGTGTGCGATCGGCCGTACTAAGCACCTGTTCAAGCCGTTCACCTCCGGCACGGTGGGAGCGTATGCGCCAATAACTTATGGAAAGGAAAGCAGATTCACTTGTACGCAATGCGATAGCACAGACAACGAGCCCGAAAATCACACGCTCTACCACGCCGGTAATCGCAAGGTGATCGCTGCGCATCGGCGCCGCTAGAAACGCATGAATCGACTCATGATAACCTGGATAGGCTCGAGCAACGATCGGAATAGTATCCGCCGGCCAAATTGAACCGGTGCGTACCCACTCCGCCACCATCGGGTAGTGGTACCACATATTATCAGATTCAATCTGGGTGAATCGGACGAAATTCAAGGCGGCGATGCAGCAGGCGAAGAATGCGAAACTAACGACACCGGCCAAAACCGTTTTTTCGACTCGCGGAAGGTTTGCAGTGTCAAGCTCAGCGGCCATCGATGATGACGACTTGAACCCGTGACCGGAAACAAGGCAAAAACACCCCATCAAGATAAGCTGCGTCACCACGCCGAATGCAGCGAAGAACTCCGGATAAGAAATGACGCAGGAAGCCACGGCGGATGCAATAACCACCGCCGCAAGCACAGCCACGAGGACTCCTTCATTAATCAGCAAACGACATGCAAAAGCCCAAGCCGATACTCCCACAGCGAAAACCACCACACACCAAACAACCACCTGAAACTCATACAGTACGCCCATGTCAGGAAACATAAGCAACAAACCGGCCAGTCCACAACTTGCTAGCGCGGCGAGCTTCGTGATCCGATCGATGACATCATTTTGCGGTTCCACGCATCCTTCGATGAGAGTTAGAACGGGTTAGACATTTAGCTTAACCCGCGTTGGGCGCTGTAAGCCTCCTGGCATCAACTGAGAATTCGCTCCAACGAAGATCGCTGATATGCAAACGGGGACCTCATTAGTGGGTCCCCGCGCGTGATTCGATTGGTTAGCCCTAAAGAGTGGTCGCAGTGCTCGACCACAATCTGCGAGGGCTCTTACGTCGTGGTCAATCCGCCGCTGTCGTCGTCATCATCCAGGCTGATGAAGAACGCCGAGATCAGCGTGTTGGCTAGATTCACCGTTGTTGTTTCGAGGCCCGTCAGGACCGTATCACGAACCGTAGGGTCACAGCCCGAAAGCTGAAACGCCGAGCCGCCAACAGCCACCGCCATCATGAACCGTACAAACCGGGTCCTCGTCTTTCGCCTTGCCATGCGTATGCTCCTTACATCATCGCCAGCGAACACCGGCCCCGGTATCGCGATCCGTGCGGGCCGGAAAAACGTCTCAAAGTTGAGTGCAAGTCTAAATTAGGCGCGGGCGCCACGCAAACATTATCGCCCCACGCTTACGCTATTGTACGGATCGGCGGCAAATCGGCTGCGGTTTAGTACTTCCGATATTTCTATTTCCGAGAGCCAATCGCCCTATCACCATAGCACACAAGGGTTTACACAATCTGTCAGAACGTATTGAAACACTCGTTATGGATAGGGAACCCCCATGAAACGTGGCTTGGCGAAATCGTTCGGCTAGTCCGTCTTCAGTCCTGCACGACCCAATTCCTGCGAATCAGATCTAAGGGTGAACCACTACCGCATGCGGGATGAACTCATCGTAACTTGAACGCGCTGACGAATCGAATTGATCGGGAAATGCTTTCCCGGGCAAAGAGTCTTGCTCGTAACTTCTTTGTGCGTCGTAATTTGTGAC
>JANQHN010000255.1 GCA_028282665.1 Phycisphaerae bacterium
GGGATTCTCGAGTTGCACGCGCAAGGTATCCTGACCGTACTGTTCCTGGATCGACGCCAACGTACCGTCCAGCACCTTCTTACCTTTATGAATCATGAAGATGAAGTCGCACATCCGCTCCGCCACACTCATGTCATGCGTCGAGAAAATGACCGTCATACCTTGTTCTCGTAGCCGGAGCACTTCATTGCGCAAAACATCTGTATTGACAGGATCCAGACCCGAGAACGGCTCATCCAAAATGACGAGTTCGGGCTTGGCGATGACAGCTGAAATGAATTGAATTTTTTGCGACATGCCTTTCGAGAGCGTATCGACTTTGCTGCCCGCCCATTGCGAAAGTCCCATGCGCTCGAGCCAATCCACAACCGCATTCTTGTAATCACAACAACCCTTCAGTTCGGCGTAGAACCGCAAAATGTCACGAACTTTCATTCGCTTATAAAGACCGCGCTCTTCCGGCAAATAGCCGATGCGATCATTGGCTGCCCGGCTTGTCTTTTCACCCAGCACACGAATCCAGCCCGCTCCCGAATCTGGATACAAGATGCGCATGATCATGCGGATGGTGGTGGTCTTCCCCGAGCCATTCGGCCCAATAAAGCCGTAAATTGCTCCTCTCGGTACCGAAAGGGACAAATCGTCTACAGCGCGATGCATACCGAACGTCTTCGAGACGTTGAAAATTTCAACAATGGAATCGCTCATTATCATATACCGGCGCGATGGTAACGGATGCACTCTCAGCGAACAACCTTCACAGATTGTCGCAACTAGTATACCAACGCACATTTACGGCCTGCGTTTCAAATCTACTCACTATGAGACGAACAGATTGCGCACAGAAAAAGGAGAGCACTTTTGCAAGCGCTCTCCTTCAAAGGGTGAGAGGGTATCTACACGTCCCCAAAATCAGGCTACGAGGTCTTTGCCTCGCTTCGTCAAAGCAGCGGCAGCGATCTGCTGATTATTGCTATTCGCCAAGAGACCGGACCACACCAACCCCTCACAGCGAAGTTCTTCAAGCCAGTCCGTCATATTTTCGGCGGCCTGCTCGGGCGTAAAACCGGAATGCTCCGCCACTTCGTGCGAAAGCTCGAATTCCGTCAGCGGGCCTCCACGCAATCTACGCAGAATCACCAGCTGGTGCTGCCTCAGCGAGTCAATAGTATCAATCATTTGCGGTCCCCCAACCAGTCACACGGAATCGCGACAGTTTTGACCATCGCGGTCGCGAATTCTATGGCGTATCGATTGACGAATTCAACCGGACACCTCAAATCGCCGTAAAAACCTGCACGACGGAAAGTTGCGCAGCAAGGTGGCATTGCGTCTACCGATCACGACGCCCTCACACGCACATGGTTCACTTAAGTATACGCCGATAATAAGCGGCTTGTTCTGCCCTTTGCCACAATCATGCCTGCCCATGCAACGATTCACAAAAAATGAAAACCACCCCGCCGGCATTAGGGCCATCCAGCGGGGTGGTTGAGACATTGTGTCGGCGCAATGGCCGAAAATAATCTAGTTGCGCTTTGAGCTTCCCGTTTGCCCAAGCGCGGCTGCCACTACGGCCCGGTCATAGCCAAGTAAAACTCTCCATAGTCTGCGCCATCTACGTCGGTATCAAAATCGAAGTCACACCGATCGCACATCCATTCAATGGGACCGCCGTCCATCCCGGTGAAACAGATTTGCAACTGTACCACGTCAACCAAGTCCACATCTCCATCGCAATCGGTATCACCCGGCGTGTACACCCACATTGATACCCCGCTACTGTAGGCATCTCGTTTGAACATAGGCCAAAATTCGTAGCATGGGTAGTACGGAATCTCCTCTTGGAAATAGACGACATTTCCATAATTGGATACAAACGCCATTTCCAACAAACCGTCACCATCCACATCCCCCACGGCCGGCGCGGGAGAAGTCGTGCCCGTATGGTTCTCATCCGTCAGCATATAAGGGAAGCCGTCCACAACAGAGCCATCACCCCGAATCGCCACGACATGGTCCCTCACCTTGGCGATGATCTCAACTCTCGATGGATCGCCGTCCACGTCTGCCAAGATCGGTGTGCTGTTCACATTAGCAGAAGGCGGAAATGGGTGCGTAAGATCGAACGGAGAACCGGGCACGGTACTGCCGTCGTGGTTGTATACATAAACGATTTCCAAACCGGTTAACGAAAATCCACCAATGACGATTTCTACGTGCCCGTCCCCGTCAACATCTCCAACGGAAGGCGAGGAGAGCCGACCATAGCGAGGTCGCACAGGCCAACCAGACTTGACATTGCCGAAACCGTCGATCGCGTAAAGATAGTCTTCGTTCGAAGTGTGGTAACTCACCGCAATGATATCCAACACATCATCTCCATCGACATCGGCGAGAACGGCGGGCACTTTCGCCACTCCAGACATCGCGAACGGAAAACCACTTGCAACCGTACCGTCAAGATTCCACACATACACGTCAAATGGCGTCGGACCTACAGGACCTTCGTAAGTTGTGGAAACAATCTCCACCTGGCCGTCGCCATCCACATCACCCACCACAGGCGAAGTCAGAAGTTCGGGCGAAGACACGGGGAAGCCCGAATAGTGTGATCCGTCGTGATGCCAAATTTGAATCTGCTTCGCAGTTGCCGCATACAGAATCTCCAGGTCTCCATCTCCATCCAGATCCCGTAAAACCGGCGTGCCGTACGTGCCGGTAAACTTAGGCCATCCCGGATACTCCGTGCCGTCTGCGTTCCAGACATAAGCGCGCTGCCAGCTTCCGGCGACCACTTCCATCGTGCCATCGTTGTCAATATCGCCAACCGCAACACTGCCGGGGATGGGCCCAGCGGTAGTCGTAGGCCAACCCGAGAGCAACGTACCGTCCGAAGTGAATACGTATACACGACCCGCCGCATAGGGATTCACCGGATCGTACGTCGTCACCAACAGCTCGGCCTTTCCATCGCCGGTCACCTCGGCGAATTTGGGCGAACCCAAGGCCGGAGCAAGCGTATGATAGCTCCAGGCGGCGGTCAGTTCGGCAACAACACCTGGTTCTTGCGACGATTTCCACGACTCCGACGCCTCGGAAACGGGCTCGCGCACAATCAACGAATCTCCCGTGTCACCAGGCATGCCCGATGTATATCTCATTTGCCCGTGCGTAACCGGCGCGTACGCGATCAGCGCCAAGCCAACAAACACACCCACAATAGTAAAACCGAGCTTTTGCATCGTTGCCTCTCCTGTTCCTGTTTCATGAAATGGTTTGCGAGCGAACTGGCGAACGACTGTTGGGCGACGCTCGCTGAACATGATCTAGCTTATCGAATGTGAGCCGCGCAACGCAAGGAAGAATGCGTCGATCAACAGGGATTAACCAGCGTTTAGACAGGATACATTTCGTATATTGCAAGCGCAACTACACTATTGGGGATGTAGCGCGAAAGCTTTATCCCGAAACTTCCACCGAATTTGATCTAGTGAGTAATTCGCTCTACTCAATCCCCTGATCACCAAGCCAGCGCTCCGCGTCGATTGCCGCCTTACACCCCATACCCGCAGCGGTAATCGCCTGCCGATAAACGCTGTCCACCACGTCACCGGCACCAAACACACCTTCGACACTCGTGGCTGTGCGATACGAATCGGCCAGTTTTAGATACCCCTTGTCGTCCAAATCGAGCTGTCCTTCAAGGAATTCCGTCGCAGGTGTGTGACCGATTGCCATGAATAACCCGCCCACATCCAACGTCGATCTTTCACCAGACTGCGTATCCTCAAGCTCTATTGCAAAAATCTTCTCATCACCGAGAACATCCGCCACCTTCTTGTTCCATTGGATGTCGATTTTGGGATTATCCAGCGCACGCTGCGCCATAATCTTGGATGCGCGAAGCTCGTCACGACGATGAATCATGTATACCTTGGACGCAAACTTCGTCAGGTAGGTTGCTTCTTCCACTGCAGAGTCACCACCGCCTACGACCGCGAGTTCCTGATCACGAAAGACCGGTAACGCGCCGTCGCACACCGCACAGGCACTCACACCACCGCCCGTTCGCGCCAAACGCTGCTCGTTCTCCAACCCGAGCCAGTTGGCCGTCGCCCCCGTCGCAATGATCAGCGAGTGCGTCAGGTACTCCTTGTCATCCTCACCAGCCACGACAAACGGACGCTTGCTTAGGTCGACGCTCTTGCAGTCGTGATACGAATAAGAATGACCATCATCCGGGTCGCTAACGTCTGGGTTGAGTCCTTTGTCTGTCACAATGCGCGTCCCGAACCGCACCGCTTGCTGTTCGAAGTACGACATCATCTTCGGCCCAGTCACCCCCTCGGGAAAACCGGGGTAGTTCTCCACCTCCGTCGTCATCATGAGCTGACCGCCGGGCAAAATAGTGGTAGGAACCGACTTCGGTCGACCGGCAAAAACCAACGGATCGAGATTTGCACGCGCCGCATAAATTGCAGCGGTCCATCCGGCAGGGCCCGATCCAATAATAATTACCTTTTCGACCTGATTGCTTTCGACTGACATGGTTGGGTACGCTCCTATCAATTGTGTCGCTTTCCGCGACTTCGCGGGAACCGCCACTGCCACTTTGCCGCCTTAATCGACATCGCCCGAAACCAGATAGCGACTCCCGGGTATATGTTCCGAAACGGTTTAAGCTTCGCTGTTCCGTATGATAGTTCGATCAACCAGCCGCGTCCAAGGTTGACGCCGATCACTTGTCAGTTCCCGAACGTTGGTTGACCCAACGCACACGCCACCCTATCTTCCACACGATCCGATCCACGGTATTGAATTGCAGTGTCCAGGTGGGAATGGCCATGTTCAAGCAACGATCCATCAACAACCTCTTTTTCCTCACACTGATCCTAACCACCCTCACTGTGCTTGTGCCCGGCTGCACGGACGGACTGTTTGCCGGCAAGAAATCCGTTGTGCTGCAACGTGCGGACTGGTCGGATCGAGGTTTGATCGGCCGAAAAATCACCACCGAACATTACACCGTCTATAGCACGATCCCCGATCCGGACTTCGAACAGTACATCCCCGAACTTCTTGAAGCAGCCTACGATCGGTATGAGGACACGTTCGATACGCGCTTCGATAAGCCACTGGAATTAACCACTTACGTGTTTGGCGCACGGCGAGAATACGAGTGGTTCATTAAACAAAACTATCGAGCCCGCTTCGACACGTACAGCCGCATTCGTACGGGTGGATTCACCGAAGGCACGACATCGGTAAACATCCACACATCCCGCTCCACGACACTCGCAACCCTGGTTCACGAAGGATGGCATCAATACGTCGCAGGTCGCCTCAAGCGCCCAATCCCTGCCTGGCTGAATGAAGGACTCGCCTGTTACCACGAATCCGTCAGCTTCGCAGGCAACAAGCCCAAATTCTCTCCCAAACACAACACCTTCCGCATCAACAGTTTGCGCGAGGCTGTGCAGCGTAAAGAAATGATCCCTCTCGCGAAGATCGTTGACACCCACGCGGGGCAGGTTATCCGCCAGAATCACAGCGTTTACACGCAAACCTACTACGCGCAAGCGTGGGCCCTGACGCTTTTCCTCAAGCACAAGGAATTCGGCTCTGAGTTCGATCGCATGATGCACGACATCGCAAACGGCGAGTTCACCGCTCGTGTGGGTGCAACCCGATTGACACAACCCGATCGAAGCGATGCAAGTTTTGGACTGGCGACGTTTGTCCACTACTTCAACTGCAGGCCGCAAGACATCGAAGATGAATATTACGAACACGTTTTGGAACTTTGTGGTTTTTGATAACGGCATCAATCACACAGCCCAGCGTCAGCCTAACGGCCACTATGCCCGCAGCCGAAGTACCAAGGCATAGGCTCGACAAAACGAATTCAATTCCATCCCGCCTCCATCGCATTCGTGCAAACTAAAACGGGGTCCAAGCCGCCCCAACGACTCGAACCCCGCATCATTCGTAATCGATTCCGAACTCCCGAATGGCGCTACGGGCAAGGACCGAAGTTGTTCTTCACGGACCCTACGTCGCCCGGACCGACCGCACCGTTTTCATCGAAATCCAACATCGCACAACCGGGATCGTTGACGTCGCATCCAAAGTTGTTCTTCACAACACCGACATCACCCGGACCAACCGCACCATTACCATCCAGGTCGAACGGGCACTGCGGACCTTCCGGTACGACACCCCAAATCTCCACATCGTCGATGTTCCAACCGGTATAGCCCCATGCGTAATTGCCAACCTCAAAGCCCCAACGCACGTATACGGTTTCCTGGCCGTCCGCGATCGCAGAGAGGTCGTAGGCGTATTCCACCCACGCGCTATCGGTGATGGATCCCGAACTGCTTACCTGCTCCCACAACACGACCCAAGTCGTTCCGTCATTCGAAGCCTCGACCATGGAAGTAACATACGGTGGGTAGTCAGTATTCAGCCAGCGCTGAAACTTGACGCTCACCTGCGTCAAATCCCCACAATCAATTGCGGTCGTTGTCAACCAGTATGGACCGCCAGGCGTAGTCGAATATTGACCGTCGAGATTGACACCATATACGTTTGAGCCGGTCGCACCGGATGTGGGGTCCGGCTCGCCATAGGAAGCTCCTTCCCCGACCGGCACACCGAATTCCCACTCACCCATCGTATCCCAGCCGGGATTTTCTTCCAGATCATAAACAACAACCGCGGTGGGAACACCGACCTCCAACGACACAGAACGCTCGCAATCGCCATCACCATTCGTGGTGTTAACGAAACTGATCGTACCTTCGTACAGACCGTTGCCCATGCTATTCGCGGAATCGTTGATCGACGCAATGACGTCAACCGTCTCACCGCCCGGAACCGTACCGGCCGTCGTATTCAAATCAAGCCAACCCAAACCCTCACTGGCAGTGAAATCGATGGGAAAGGCTTCGTAGTTGGTCAACGTGTAAGTGATCGAATCCGGCGTGAACGGTCCGCCGTTGGGCCCTTCGGACTGCAAGCCGGCACTGGGTGCAACACGAAGACCGGTTGGCGGAGCAGCGGTTCCCACCACGATCACCGAAGGGTCGCCGAAAATATGCCAAGTATCGAACATTTCATCACCGTCCGCACCGTATTCATCGATCATCAGGCACGAGCCGGCAAAGAAAAGTGCCCCAACCGTAGAATATGAGCCGGCGACGAACTGATCCACGATCTCGTCTTCCGCTGACATAGGCGGGTCCCACGACTGATTGATCGACGAAGCGTACATCGCAATCGCGCCCGTCGGCTCACCATCATTAGTCGCTCGAAGCCAAGCTTCCGCAAAACACGTCCCATTGCCAAATTCACCATTCACACAAGCTACGCTGCAAATAAACGGCAGCATGTCGTTGTTTTGCAGAGCATTCACATCGCTGTTGTTAAAACCCGTCGAACTCCAGGACGTCGTGCTGCCATGACCGCAATAGTTGATGATCCCCCGCCCTTCGTTCAGACCGTTCGTCACCATCGCCTTCGTGCCGGTCGGATCGTAAATCTGATCCACCACCGTATACCCGTTGGCGAGCAGATCCGTACGAATGTTATCCAAGTGTTCGTCGTCGTATTCGCCATCATCGCCCGGTCCCTGATTCGAGCCCACACCCATCCCTCTCAT
>JANQHN010000280.1 GCA_028282665.1 Phycisphaerae bacterium
GCCGCCGTGGCGAGAGCCGTCCGAACCTCCAGGCCATTTACCATCCATTTGCCTCCACATCAGCTACCAATGCGTGAAGCGCTGACGCTCCTGTTTAACGCTTGGCGGCTTTACGTTTTGTGGCTTTCTTTTTAGCAGCTTTCTTCTTGGTCGTTTTCTTCGCTGCTTTTTTCTTGGCCTTCTTTACCGTTTTCTTGGCCTTTTTCACTTTTTTCTTTGCAGCTTTTTTGGCGACCTTTTTCTTCGCCGCTTTCTTCTTTGTAGCCTTCTTGGCGACTTTCTTCGCCGCTTTCTTCTTCACGGCTTTCTTTTTCGTCGTCTTCTTTGCTACTTTACGTTTCTTGGCCACAGGCATCACCTCCTTTCTGGAGAAAATCGTACAACATCGCGCCGCCGTGTCAAAAGAATTTCGACCGCCAACACTCCGATGGACCCGCATGACAGAAGTAATCGAGGGTCTTCACGCACTGCGCGAAACTCGTCTGTCTAATCGTCAATCTTTGCCAATTCCTGTAAACCTTCTTGTGCGCATGCTGATCATCAAGCGCCGTTTGGAAGGCTGCAATGACAGCGCGCACAACCTTAAATGACACCCACTTGCATTTCCGTTCGACCTTCGTGATCGCGCGTTCAACAAGCTTTTAGAGAAGGGGCAACCGGATGCGCGCAAGCTGTTAATGCATCGCCAAAACAGCACGATACTCGTAAAAAACGCAAAACTTCGTAGATTCACCTAGAGGAGGAAAAATGCGATTTGCAGCCTGATAAGTGCCCTTTCATGGCACTTTTGAGGAACGCAGCACACTACTTAACACGACCGCGATTCATGCGAACGCTTCACGTTCCAAACGTCGCCACAGACATCGAGCTCACTCATTGACGATTGCACATTGCACCGGAATTTCGTCACCATGTACCATCTGACAACACAGGCTTATTACACGCATGCGCGTCTCGTTTCGATGCTCAAAAAAATTTGATTTTTTTTGCACCCTGCCCGATTTTTCTTTCGATCCATTGCGCAATTCCATGGGTTTTGCGCTGCAGCCTTATTCATTGCACTCATTGCGTATGTGCCACACCTTGGCGCCTGCCCGCTCCGTTCGACTGAAAAAGTGCGCTTCCACACTCCTCGTCCCCAGTCCGTAATGGAGTCGCAATCGCTTATTCTCTTTGATCGCGCGATGAAGTCGCCGAAACGGTACTCTCCTCATTCGACTCCGAAATGATCGAGGATACGACCGATTCAAAACCCACGCGAAGCGATAAATTCGCCTTCACGGCAACTTTAATATCACCTCAACCAATTTTGGATACAAAAAACCGACCCGACATACGCATGTCGGGCCGGTTATGAACGAAATTCAGGGGGAAACCAAATCCCGCTAGGTTTAGCTGATTTGACGCTTACTCAAATGCGAAGAAACCTGCAATTTCCTCATGGACCTCAACCGAGGCGCGAACAACGAGCACGCGATTGTAGGGCACAATCGCGCCTGGACCGCCAACTGTATCCCAAAAGTCAGGTTCGATCGTAAGCTCAATTAACGTACGCAACTCTTCCATGCGCTGAAGAAGTTCTTGATCGTCGTTACCCTCATCGTCGTCATCACCGCCACCGGTCGTCTCGAACACGGGTTGACCACTACCACCAGAGGATGCGCCGCCGGACTGCTGAGCTTGCGCCAAGTCGATCTCGGGAGCGTCATAGAATTCAGGAACACGGAACAGGATATCAGTCACATCATAAACTCGGATGTGCAACTTCTCGTTAAATTTGTCCTTGGTAGAGATACGGATGTTGTTCTTCGTCGCACGATACCGAACCTGATCATTTACCTGTTCAACCGCCTCACGCAGCACCACGCCAACCGTCGTATCCTTAAGAGAAAGGTTCACCAGCGCATCTTCAGAAGCGCCGGAGGCTTGAAGCGCTGTCCAATCCACGAGCACGTTCACATCGCCCTGATCACGCAACCAGATAAAAACGCTACTTAAGGGTAGATCTACCCAATCCACCTCTTCGACAGGCTGGCGGAGTACGCGAATGGCTAGATTTTCATCAACGGGGGTTGGCGCGAGGGAGAATGGACTGCTTGAGGTTTCCGTAGTGGTTTGACCGAAGCCGGTCACAGGAACCAGCAAACTCAGCACCAGCATGGCAAGCAGGGTGTGTTTCATCATTGAGGTAATCCTCCGCTGTAGGGTTTGTGTGGGGATTTCGCTTACTTACTCTGTTCGTGCGGACTATCGTGCGTGGCATGCTCAACGCAATACACGCGAGCAACTCTTGATTCTAACCACCTTTGCCGTGTGTAGCCACCACGAAGATCGAAAAGTGTACGATAGCGCAACCCCGCGTACAAGAGTACACGATTGGGCGACTCGAAAAACCACGCCGACGGCCTAAAACTACAGATCAACTGCTTCTTCTATTCTATATCGACCACGAGCGCGAAAAGCTGTCGATCAGGCAGGCCACACACTTACCTAAACTTCCGCACGACGAATTACCGGAAATGACCACTATTTCGGTTCGACCCTTTCGTTCGCTTTTTTGAGTGGCATCGAAGATTCGGCAACCGCGTTCATAGCCCAATCCGCTGCACGGTGCGAAACGCGTCGAACCACCGCTGCCAGCATTCCCGCCGCGGTTAGCAGAGTTTCCGGATTCTTCCGCCTGCACGCTCGAACCGTCGCCCTAGCCACTCGTTCTGGAGTGTACTGGGTCGCGGCAAAACGGCTCACACCGGTGTCTACTTTCGCCGCGGAATCAAAAAAATCAGTCCTGGTGGAACCCGGAGCTACCATGATGACGTCCACGCCGGTCCCACGCAGTTCCATTCGAAGTCCGGTGCTAAAAGAGATCAAGCCAGCCTTAGTCGCGCTGTATGTCGTCATCCGGGGTATGCACTGAATTCCAACAACGGAGGCAATGTTCACAATTTGCCCCTGTCCGCGTTCAAGCATATCCGGCAACACTGCTTGAGTTAGCAAGATCGGTGCGTGCAAGTTCAAAGCGAGCATTTTATCCAAATGCTCCCGAGGCATCTTCTCCACAGTCGTGAAACTGGCCCAGCCGGCGTTGTTCACCAGCACGTCTATCGCCCCAAAGCGATTTCGCGCGGCTTTCAGCGTACTATTTCGGTCGTCCTCAACGGTAACATCACCCGCTGCAGCAAAAGCCCTATCATCCCCTAATTCATGGACGAGGTGATCAAGTTTTTCTTTAGATCGGGCAACGGCGACGATTTTCGATCCTGCTCGCGCAAATTCGATGGCGCAAGCTCGACCGATTCCCCCGGAAGCGCCCGTAATGAATACATGTTTATCCTGCAGATCGTACCTCATAAGCGTCCCTTTTTAGGCCTTTTAGTTTTCTCGACTCCCCTCACCGTGCAACTCATTGATGACGATAAAGGCCCGGAATCGTAGAATGCGCATAGTCGTATGTCTCGCATCCTTCGACAACCCCTGTAGCTGCAACGATTGAACGAGTCGCCTGCTTCGAACGCTCTGCCATGACTGAAGTGCACCACGACAAAACTCCAGGCCTAAAGGATCAGGTAATTCCCAGCTGGAAAAAGGCTTTGTTTGCAGTGGGACTAATTTTCGCATTGCTCGGCGCCGCAGAAATCACTAGCCGACTGCTCGGATTGGGGGACGTACCGGAAGTCGCTGAGCACGTGTCAACGTGGCAAACAGCCCCGGATGGTACCAAATTCTGGACATTGCGCGGTCCTGGTTATAACCGGGACGGCATGAGAGATCGGGAGCACTATATTGAGAAGCCGCCCGGCACATATCGAATTGTTTGCTTGGGTGATAGCGTCACTTTAGGGCATGGAGTAAGTGCCTCTTCGGCTTATCCTTCGATCTTCGAGTCATACATGGAGCAAATAGGCCTGCCCGCTGAGGTATTCAACGTCGCGGTTTCCGGATGGTCCACTCACCAACAGCTCATTGCCTACGAAGTCATCGTTCGCAAGTACCAACCCGATCATGTATTCCTGGGCTTCTGCCTCAATGACGTGGCGGAGATGAACAACAACCTGACCGAGCCACCGAACCCGATTCTTGGCTTTCTGATCAATCGCTCCGCACTGGCTCGTTTTATTACATCGGCGGATTCGATGCAGATACACTACGTACGGGAACTGTTTACCGCCCCCGATTCCGAGCCCGTGAAAGTCGGATGGCAGCGAGTAAAGGAACGATTGTTGACGCTCAAACAGCGGATCGAATCGGACGGATCACAACTATCTGTGCTGATTTTCCCATTCCGTTTCCAACTAGGACCGACCTCGCCCGATCCTGTTGCGCAAAAGCGGCTCTTCGCTTTTTGCATGGCCAACCGGATTCCCTGCCTGGATTTGTTGCCGGTGTTGGAACCGATGGGTGTTGATGCCTTTCTTGATGAAAGCCACCTCACACCGGAAGGCGCCGCTGCCGTCGCCGAGGCGATGATTCGATGGGGACAGGTTGGGTGCGTCATGTGTGGGTACGATTTAACCAATCGCGAGCATCAAAAGTGTCCACGTTGCCAGTTTTCACGGCAATCGACCACGCAGCTCAGTGAACCTTCAACGAAGTCTGGGTCAGGCAATTCCCAAGAAAAGGACAACAAGGGGTCTTGAAAAGCGGCGAAGTGTTGACTAAGGTACGTTGCTCGCGAGTCGAAAATGGATACTCGCGTGCGGATTAACAAGTGCGATCTAAAACGGTATCTTGTTATCCGACAAGTAGTTGCGGGCGTAGCTCAGTGGTAGAGCGTCACGTTGCCAACGTGAATGTCGTGAGTTCGAATCTCATCGCCCGCTTTTAGTGAAAGTGAAGTAGCGATCCTCTTAACGAGGGTCGCTACTTTTTTGTTTTCCCAGACAAACAGACAGGCTTTAGACATTGGGTGCGCCAAAAAGAAGCCCGGCTCAACGGCCGGGCCTCGGGCTTCTCCCCCTGAACGCTCCTCTCCTGTGACCTCCGGGCTTCTCTCCTGCTGTGATAAGATAACAGGAGAAAGAGTACTAGTCCAGTGCTCTTTTCGATAATCGCCCTATTTCACGATTCGGCTCCGCAGACATGCTCGCTACCATCACAGGCGAGGCATCACTGCGAGGTCAATTTCCAGTCAGAGTTTTGATCTAAGCAACCGTGATCGAATTATCCAGGTACACATCCTGGATCAGATTGAGCAGCTTAACTCCTTCATCCATAGGCCTTTGGAACGCTTTTCGACCAGAAATCAAGCCCATACCGCCCGCTCGTTTGTTGATCACTGCCGTTTTCACAGCCTGGGCAAAGTCGCTATCGCCACCCGACGCTCCACCGGAATTGATCAGGCCACAACGCCCCATGTAACAACCCGCCACTTGGTAACGCGTCAACTCAATCGGATGGTCAGTCGCCAGTTTTTCGCACACGAGCTTGTTGGTTTTGGCAAAATTGATCGCGGTAAACCCGCCGTTGTTCTCCGCCTGCTTCTGCTTGATGATGTCCGCCTGGATAGTCACACCGAGATGATTCGCCTGACTGGTCATGTCCGCAGAGGTGTGGTAGTCCGTACCATCCTTCTTGAAACCGGAGTTACGCAGGTAGCACCAAAGCACCGTCGCCATCCCCAATTCGTGTGCATAGGAGAAGGCCTCGCTAACCTCCATGATTTGCCGCGAGCTTTCTTCAGAGCCAAAATAGATTGTCGCCCCAACCGCGGCACATCCCATGTCCGCCGCCTGTTTCACGGACGCAAACATGACCTGATCGTACTTGTTCGGATAGGTCAGAAGCTCATTGTGGTTGAGTTTGAGGAGGAACGGAATCTTGTGGGCATATTTGCGGGCGACGTTGCCCAAAACGCCCAACGTGGAGGCGACAGCGTTGCACCCCCCCTCGATCGCCAGCTTTACAATGTTTTCGGGATCGAAGTAAATAGGATTGGGAGCAAATGAAGCGCCTGCGGTGTGTTCGATACCCTGATCGACGGGAAGAATCGAGACAAAGCCCGTATCGGCAAGCCGTCCGGTGTTGAATAATGCCTGCAAAGATCGCAGAACCGGAATAGGCCTGTCGGACGGTGCCCAGATTCGATCTACGAAATCCGGACCCGGCAGGTGCAGCATGTCACTGTCGATACCCGTACACTTGTACTCCAGCAGCGACTTTGCTTCGTCGCCGAGCATGTCCGTAATCGCACTCATCGTTGTTTCTCCCAGACAAGAGATTTGTGAGGATTTTTCCGAGCCGGTCAAGATGCGGCCCGCAGCTTACCCCATTTTGTCGGAAAGCAAAAGCAAGACTCACCAGTGCAGTTGTGAATTTCCACGGTCTTTGTGCGATTTGGCAGTATCGGACGACAAACCTGAGTGCGAATCGGGGACATGCAGTAGCCCTGGTTCGTTTAGTGGATACAATTCCCCGCCAAGATTTGTTGCCAGCCGGCAAAAGCTGCGGTAGTGTGCGCGTTCGGCAAAATTGGCAGGAATAAGATAGGCAGTCCGTAAATCGCGGTGCGAAGCAGGAGCCGAATCACAATGACTGAAGAAGACAAGACTGTCGAGCAGGAACAGGAACAAACCACCGAAGAACAGCTCGATACGTCCGAAGAAGAGCGCCTCATGGCCCAGCTCAAGGAAGCGATCAAAGTCGAGAAGGAAGAAATCGGATCGCTCAAGCTGAAACTCAACATCACGGTGCCGCGTGAGGTGCTCGATGAGCGGCTTCAGGACCAATTCGCGGAGTTGAAGCGCGACGCTCAAGTGCCCGGTTTCCGCAAGGGTAAGGCACCGATGGCACTGATCGAGAAGCGTTTCGGTACGGAGGTGGGCAATGAGTTGGTCGGCAACATGATGACCAGCGGCTACCTCGCCGCCTCCCAAAAAGAAGAACTCAACACGCTCGGCGACCCGCTCGTCTGGACCACTGTGAAGGAAGAACGCACCGACACGGAAGGCATCACGAAGGCGGTCGAGACGGAGAAGCTGCTCTCCATCGAGGAGGCATCTGAGCACATCAAGATGCCCAAGGAAGGGTCACTGGCGTTCACGTGCGAAGTCGAACTCAGGCCTGAATTCGATCTGCCCGAGCTCAAGGGCATCAAACTCGAAAAGCCCGACATCGGCGTGAAGGACGAGTACGTCGATCAGGAAATCGATCGCATGCGCAGCATCCACGGCAAATTTGTATCCGTGGCAGATGGGGCGGTCGAGGAAGACGACATGCTATTCGCTGATGTGCGAGTCGTCGTCGGCGATGAAGAAATTGTGAAGGAGGACAACTACGACCTTCCAGCTCGTGATACGCGAGTTAAGGGGCTTACGGTTTCGGGCTTTGGTGAAGTCGTCAAAGGCAAAAAAGTCGGCGATACGGTGACCGCAGAAATTACGGTACCCAACGATCACGAAAGCGTCGCTCTTCGTGGGCAAACGGGTGCGTTCAGCGCGACGCTTCGAGAAATCAAACGACTCGAAAAAGCCGAGCTCACCAAAGAATTCCTCGAAGGCATGGGATACGACAACGAGTCGGACCTTCGCGACACGATCCGTTCGGCGATGGAATCGCAATTGGATCAAATGATCCGCGAGGATTACCGCCGGCAGATTCGCGAATTCCTGCTGGAAAAGACCACGCTAGACCTGCCGGAAGGTATGCCCGAACGTTTAACGGAACAGACGATTTCCCGCCGCAAAATCGAAATGCTACGCGGCGGCGCTTCCCAGGATGAGGCAGACAAGAAGGCGGACGAAATGCGAGCGCAAGCCCGCGAAGAAACGATTCGCGAGATGAAGTCGCTGTTTATCCTGGAGAAAATTGCAGAAGAGCTTGACATCAGCGTCAGCGAGGAAGAGATCAACGGAGCGATCGCGAGTTTTGCTGCGAGGCAGAATCGCCGGTTCGACCGCGTTCGCGATGAGTTATCCAAAAGCGGCGGGATGTGGAACCTCTATCTACAATTGCGCGATGAGAAGGTCTTCGACCAACTTATCGACGAAGGGGATGTTGAGGGCGCGGAAAGTCCCAAAAAGGAAGAGGAATCAAGCAAATAGCGCGGTTCACCGGGCACGGCCGTCGCAAATTTACCGTGCCCGCATCGTTTTTTTGCCGAATGAATACGTGTCAGAGTTCATGGATTCGCAATCGGACCGCCTGCGGTTTCTGTCAGAGGTCGCGTGAACGGGCAGATCTGTTAGGAGCTAAGAATTCTGCACGAAGGCCTAGTCAGGCTTTGGGAATAG
This sequence comes from Phycisphaerae bacterium, assembly GCA_028282665.1. GTDB lineage: Bacteria > Planctomycetota > Phycisphaerae > UBA1845 > UBA1845 > JANQHN01. Next base: position 8,229 of record JANQHN010000280.1, read on the forward strand.
CCGATCGGCAACGCAAGTTTGTGGTCGGATCGGCTAAGCGTGTGAGGCGCAGACTGTGGTTATCGGGCCTGACGAAATCCATGAAGCCAATTACCATCAGTGATTGTGAGGAATGACTCATGACTGAGCACCGGGACATCATCCGAACCTTGAATCAGTACCCGGCCTACCAGCGCACGCGCGAGATGTCGCTTTCCGACATGCTGCTGGAAAACCGAATTATCATGTTGTTCGGTCCCATCAGTGAGAAGACAGCCTCCACCGTCATCATGCAATTGCTCTATTTGCAGTCGATCAAACGAAGCCAGGACGTGAACTTGTACATCAATTCGCCGGGCGGATTGGTGGACCAGACGCTGGCAATTTACGACACAATGCAATTCATGGGCTGTGAAGTGGCAACGTACTGCATCGGTCAGGCAGCCAGCGGCGCGGCGCTTATTTTGCTTGCGGGCACGAAGGGTAAGCGCTTCATCCTCCCCAACGCGAAAGTTATGCTCCACCAACCCTATGGCGGTATCACAGGGCAGGCGGAGGATATCAAGATCCAGGCGGAGGAAGTCTTGCGTGACAAGCGACGCATCAACGAAATCATCGCCAAGTACACGGGCAAGAAAGTCGAAGACGTCGAGGCAGACACGGAGCGCGACCGCTACCTCAACGCGGAAGAGGCGCTTGCGTACGGCCTGGTTGACGAAGTGCTGGATGAGAACAACAGAAAAAAAGACGAGAAGTAGCGACGAACCGGTTTTCCGCTTGCGTTGGAGAAAATCAGCGCCCGCGGCGACTTGATGAACGCAGATCACGCTTCGAGCGAGTCATGCACGGAGCTAAAAAATATATATAGGCGACTATCATGGGCATTACGAATCAGCGTGTACCGTTCGTGATCGAGAGCAGCGGCAAAGGCGACCGCGAGATGGATATATTCTCGCGACTCTTAAAAGATCGCATCATCTTCCTGACGGGCGGCATCGACGACGACGTCGCGAACCTGATCATCGCGCAGATGCTGTTCCTCTCGAACGAAGACCCGAAAAAGGACATCCATTTCTATCTGAATACGCCAGGCGGTTCGGTGTCGGCGGGATTGGCGATTTACGACACGATGCAGTATTTACGGTGTGATGTCGCAACCTATACGATCGGCATGTCGGCGAGTATGGGTGCTGTCATCATGTGCGGCGGAACGAAGGGCAAGCGGTTCTTGCTGCCAAATTCTCGTATGCTTTTGCATCAGCCGCTAATCGGTGGAGTGATGCAGGGACCCGCGACAGACCTGTCGATCGAAGCTGAGGAAATCCTTCGCTTGCGTGAGACGCTTTACAAAATTATCTCGGATCATACCGGTCAATCACCGGAAAAAATCGAGAAAGACTGCGACCGCAACAAGTGGTTGGATGCGCACCAGGCGTTGGAGTACGGGCTGGGCGATAGCATTCTCGAACGCATGCCGGAAATTAGGTAGCCATCAGCTATAGAATGTCGGGAGGCAGCGGTTTCGTTCGATCATTCTCCGGCGTCCACTCCGGATTCCCACCTTCGCGGGAGCGACAAAGCGCAGGGAGAAAAGAAACTTTTACAGGGCTGTGATTCGCTCTTCGAATCGAATGCCCTCTTCGTCGAGTTTTCCCATGATTGCGTCGCAGACTTCCCTTTTGATAGGTCTGTGACAACCGGAAGAGATGATGTCCCCTTCGAGAATCGATCGGGCGGCGAGCGCCGCAGGCAGCCCCACCGTCTTGGACATCGCTGTATCTTCACCAGGTGTGCCGAAGTATTTCATCGTGGACACAATCCTCTCCCGGCGGTTTTGCTCGTCGGGATAATGTGCGACGAAGTCGTGGACCAACGCGACCATGTCCGTGCCGCCAGCCGGCAGCGCCAGTTTCGTGCTCAGCAGATTAATCACTGCATCCGCGGGAGTTTTACCATGGATTTCCAACGGCAACGCCTCGAACAGACCAAGCCACTCCAACGCCTTGAACGACTCATCCTCCTGATCGATACCCAGGAATTTGGCGGTACGTTCCCGCAGGTCATTGCCCTGAACATCGGGAGGTAGAAACATTTCAACCAGATCCGCCATGCTGCACTCGAACAAACCTGGAATCTCCAGGTTCTCGTTGGGCAGTCCCAGCTTGACGATGTGCCGCCAAACATCGCAATACCCCGAATACCGCAACGTACCGCGAATCATTGTCTTGATCCCCTTTAAGTCGAATACGTCGACGTAGGCGAGCGAGTCGCGGTTCGGGTAAGCTTCCATCGCGCCCACACCATCGACCTCGAACGGCCAAGCTCGTTGAAAAAGTTGATGCCAGGGAATAATGCGGATCCTGCCCTCGTGCAAGTATTGCGCACCGGCCAGTCCTGCCATAGCGACGTTGCGCGGGTTCCATGTAATCCAGTACCGCAGAGGATTGGTCGCCATATCCGGAGCGGGAACACCGGTTCCATACGACTCGAATGCGTCGATCACGCCTCCCTTCTCCCGGATGCCGTCGATGATCTGCTTGGTGGACATGATATCGATGCCGGGATCCAGTCCGCACTCACAAAGCACAAGCACGCTTTTCTGGCGGGCCTGCTCATCGAGTTTCTTGGTATCCGTATCGAGGTAAGAGGCGGAAACCATATTGGTGCCCTGCCGTACACAGCCTTCAGCGACAATGGGTTGAAGGAATGCGGGCATTAAATTGATAATCAAGTCAGCCTCACCAAAAAGTGACTGACGTCGTTCATCATCATGAAGATCAAACGCGATCGCAGAGCCTCGAGGATGATCGTCCACCCGGGAAGCGGCGAGATCCTGGTCCTGATCCGCGACAATGACTTGCCAATCGCATTTCTCGGCATGACTTAGCATGTATTTGATTAAGTAAGGGGTGCTTTGCCCCGCGCCGAGGATGAGGATGGTTTTCTTCATGACTATCCCGTTTTACTGTTTTGGGTGCATTCGTCCAGCCAGTACACAAAGCTGTAGCAGGCTCATAGGCTATGCGAGGTATCGCGGCCGTGCGCAATTACTCGATGAAATACGAAACCGTCAACAATCGAGCACACGATACGACTGCCTGTCACGGTGCAGCGTCTGCGCAGCGATGCACAAGGGATCAACCATCGAGCGTGGAATGCAGCCCATCCAGCGGGCATTCGTACCGTTTCGTTGTGCATCGCACGCACCGAGGTTGCCAACCGCCTTGCCATTTGCCCATGCAAAGACGATGCCGTCCACCGAAAGTCGCACGCACTTCGCACGTTGACCTTCTCCCGGAAGTTGTATGGTGGAGCCCAGCAAGCATCTTGCACGAGATAACAACCATCCATGTAGATAAGCTTGTCGAAGGGTGTTTGCGGTTCGTTGCAAGCGTCGGAAATGGTCGCTGTGAAAAACAGACACGTCTGCTGCGAATTTCGCTTTATCGGACTCCAACTCCCTTTCCGATGCCAGTACAGCGCTTTCGTCCTCGCCGGCCAATAGCGCGTTACGCCGGGCAATGCGCATCTCGTAGTCACTCGTAGCGATTTTCATACCACAGACTCCTGCGCACCGCCCACCGAAGTAACGATCGCACAGGTGCGCCCCGGGAGCATCCGGAAACAAAACGACAAAACGATTGCCTCGGTTCGTCTCTTTGAAGTATGAATCGGGACACTCATGAGCCAAGCCGAAGCGGCATGCCACAGCTTCCGCAACGTCCGACGCGAAACGGCGACCGCGATATGGGCCAAACGCCATACCACGCTTCGGCGGTTCGGTACAAACTTCAAGCCGGTGCAGCGGCGCACCAGTGTCTCGAAGGTAGCAGTAGCTCTTCCACTTACGCATCTGCCGGTTGAAAGGGGGACGTAGCTTACCGATCAGATCCGCCTCCATCAGCAATGACTCAAGATCGCTACGAGTCCTGCGCACGCGAACATAGGCTATCTGCGCTGTCCAGCCTTTGTAGAAATTCGTCTCCTGCCGTCCTCGTAAGTGACTACACACCCTTGCCCTGAGACTGGTTGCCTTGCCGACGTAGAGCAATCGCTTGACGGCGTCATAGAGGGCGTATACTCCACGGTCAGCTGGTACTTCTTTCACGGTGGCGCGGGTGGCTTCGAGCACCTCAGTTTCCGGAGCGTCCAGGTGGTTGAATGCGCAGACAAACCGCTGTGACGGCCTAGCCGCAACGGAATCGGGCAGGTACTCAATCGCCTGTGCAGCAACGGCGAGTATCACGTCGGGCCTGATTTCGCGTGCAACCGGGGTGAATCGTTGACCAACTATCGCTGAGCGGCGTATAGCGCCCGACATGCAAATCTGTGCCATCGCATTTTTTGGTAGTCCTTCCACCAATCGGCGAAATCGGCAATGCACTTGATCGCGGCTCATACCGCTGACATCGATGGGCAAACTGACCATCGGACGAACCCCATGTTCGACGAATTTATGCGTAAGCGTTCCTTCATGCCATTGAACGAGCGTGTAGCCTTTCGGTTCGTCCTGTTCGGCAAAGCTGACGCGATCGGGCGAGCCGGCGTAGACGATCGGCGGTCCCCCTCCGTCCGCTCGATAGAGCACCTGATGGCGATGAATATGTCCCGCCGCGACGTAATGGAAATCCTCGGGTACCCACGCTCGATCCACCACGCCCTCACCGCTACGAAATCGGTAATTCCCTGGCCCGCAGGTTGCGAAGTCGAACGCCTCATGAACCGCCAGAAGCCGCAGGTCCGCCTGTCGCCGGTTATAACGGGTCGCAGCCACTGCATCGTTAAAGTGCAGGTGTGCCTCTCGTCGAAGACACGGAAATCCTGATACGGCAACCTGTAATCCAGAAATGTCAAAGTTGAGCGTCTTCGGTCGATTCAGAATATGGATGTTTTCGTGAGCGAGAAACAGGTTGGTAGGCATCTTGCTTCGCTCGTGATTACCCGGCACGATGATCATCGGAATCCCCGCACAGGCAACCCGCAGCATCGGCTCCGCCGCAGCGATTAATGCACGACTGCCAGGATGCGGGCGGTCAAAAACATCGCCCGTATGGATCACAAGATCCGCCTGCTGCAAAATCGCAGCATCCATGACATGCTCGAAGCTGGAAACGAAGTCATCGCCGCGTCTTGGGGTGCGTGCACGCGGTTGCTCGGGCAACATTGCTCCGATGTGTGAGTCAGAGGTATGCAATATACAAATGGGCTTCGCCATAAACAGCAATGTACGGACAAACGATGCCTATGAAAAGAGAACATTAGTGTTTTGTTCGGTCTTGCCGCGTAAGCTGCAGATTCGCAACGAAGTACGAACTGGCGTGAATCACTTGGCGCACTTCATCGAGTATCCGCTTTGCAAAACCTCTCTACCGTGCCACATTTTGGACACCTAATCTGTTGCGAGGCACGAAGTTTGCTAATATCGAGTCAAAGATTCGATCGAACGTATGCCACGGTGGGTTCAATGATGATCGATCAATCGGAACAAATTGAAGCGCGAGGTGCATCCCGTGCCGACGAACTCTTGCTGCGTATGCGTAATGCCAATCGCACGTTTCGCATGGGCGAAGTAGAAGTCAAAGCGCTGATGCAGTGCGACCTGGACATCAAAGAGGGCGAATTCCTGGTAATTCTGGGGCCTTCGGGTAGTGGCAAAAGCACGCTGCTTAACCTCATTGGGGGCATGGATCGACCGACTCAGGGTGAAGTGTGGTTTCGCGACAACGAACTTTCCAAATGCACCGATGATCAGCTCACTGAATTTCGCCGCGCGAGCGTAGGGTTCGTGTTTCAGTTCTACAACCTCGTGCCCACACTCACTGCGTACGAAAATGTCCAAGCTGCGGGTGAATTAGTGGACGATGCGCTGGACCCGATGGAATGCCTTCAACTCGTCGATTTGCAGGAACGTGCCGGACATTTCCCCGCGCAACTTTCCGGAGGAGAGCAACAACGTGTCGCCATCGCGCGGGCTTTGATCAAGAAGCCTGATTTGCTTTTGGCGGATGAACCGACCGGTGCGCTGGATCTGGAAACCGCCCGCCGCGTGCTCTCCTTGATGCAGCATCTAAACCGCGAACGACACCTGACCACGATTCTCATTACCCACAACCCCGCTATCGCTGATATTGCCGGACGCACAATTCGACTCGTAAGTGGCAAGGTGACGGAACGATTGGTCAATACAAATCCCATCCCTGCCTCCGATGTCGAATGGTAGAAAGGCCTGTCGCGTGAGCGTGCTACACAACAAGCTGCGTCGGGATTTGATGTCAAGCACGGGCGTGTTGATCACCATCCTCGCGATTATCGCGATCGGCACCGGCTCTTACATCGGATTGATGTCCGCGCAGCGCATCCTCGAAAACAGCCAGTCCAGCTACTATAGCCGCTACCGCTTTGCCGATTTCTGGGTCGATGTTAAAAAAGCACCACTGACAGCGGCTGACCGCGTTGCAACGCTGCCCGGACTGGCGGAGGTGGACGCGCGAGTAGTTTTCGAGGTCATCGTCGATTTACCCAACATCGCAAGGCCTATCTCGGGACGACTGATTTCCACCCCGATCGACCGCATCGCCGACAACCTAAACGGATTGCACTTGGTGCAGGGATCAGGATTCTCCGATTCCAAAAAATCCACTCGCTCGGAAGTCATCCTCAACGACGCCTTCGCCCGCGAACACGACCTCCTCCCCGGAGATCGCCTGGAGTTGATCCTCAATCGCAAACGCGAGCAATTCATCATCGTGGGTACGGCGATTAGTCCGGAATACGTGTACATGGTGCGCGGCGAAGGCGATCTGGTCCCCGATCCTAAGCATTTCTGCGTGCTGTATGTACCGGAGCGCTACGCCCGCGAAGTTCTTGACTACAAAGATGCGTTCAACCAGCTTGCCGGGCGTTTCGCACCAAACTCCGCTCAGGATCCTGAACTTATGCTCGACCGAATCGAAGCGATGCTCGATCCGTTCGGCGTACTTGCGACAACGCCGCGCGAACGGCACGCATCGCATCGTTTTCTTTCCGACGAAATCCGCGGATTGGGCATCAGTGCTGTGGTTATGCCCACGCTTTTTCTATTTGTCGCCGCCCTTGCACTCAACATCGTACTTAGCAGGCTCGTGCAACGTCAGCGATCGATCATTGGCACACTCAAAGCCCTGGGATACTCAGATCGCCTGGTGCTTGAGCACTACCTGCTCTTCGGGGTGATGATTGGACTTCTGGGCGGACTTGCCGGAGCGGGCGTGGGCATGCTGATTACGTGGGGCTTGGTGGCGATGTATCCAAGCTTTTTTGAATTCCCGTCGTTTGATTACCAATTCTGCCCGGACTTGCTGCTCATCGGAGTGCTGATGAGCCTCGGCTTTGCGATTGCGGGAACGGCTAAGGGCGTATGGACCGTACTCAAACTTCAGCCCGCAGAAGCAATGCGTCCCACCCCGCCGAGCAAGGGTGGATCAATCTTCCTGGAAAAGCTCACCTTCCTTTGGCGGCGACTCGGCTTTCGTACGCACATCGCGTTAAGGAGTCTCGCCCGAAATCCGTTCCGCACTGCTACCGGAATAATCTCACAAGCCATCGCCATGTCGCTTATCTTCTCCACATTCGTCATGTTCGATTCAATGTGGTACCTGGTCGAGTATCAGTTCGACACGATCGTGCACAGCGATGCAGACATCGGCATGCGCGACGAGCGAGGCATGAACGCCCTCTATGAAGCACAAACCTTGCCGGGGGTGGATGAGGCGGAACCAGCGTTGGGCATGGTCTTCGATATGCGAAACGGTCGGTGCGCCCGGCGGCAGAGCGTTCTCGGACTGAGCGACCCGCACCGACTCACCACGCCAACGACGGCGGAAGGAGAAGCGATCCACGTCCCGAAAGAAGGCTTGGTTCTTTCTTCAAAACTCGCTGAAATCCTGGATCTAAATGTGGGAGACATATTCGACCTCACTCCCATTCGGGGTCGGCGCGACAAAGTGCAAACATTCGTCGCTTCTATCGCAACGAGCTACCTGGGGCTGGAAGCTTACGCAAGTCGCAAGTACTTGAGCAAACTCGTAGGAGAAGCGAGCGCGGTCAACACGGTGCAAATGACAATCGATCCGACGAAACGCGATGCCTTTTACGCCGCGATTAAGAAACTCCCTAACGCGCAGGGTTTGAATGTACGGACGGATACGAAGCACAACATCGAAAAAACCGTTGTTGAAACCACCACAGCTTCTTTGGGTATGCTGATTTTTTTCGCCGGTGTGATCGCATTCGGCAGCATGGTGAACGCCTCACTAATCGAATTGGGTGATCGCATTCGTGATGTAGCGACATTTCGGGTACTGGGCTATAAACCGCGCCACATCGCGGCAATCTTCTTTCGTCAGAATATGATTATTTTCTTACTCGGCGCGATGCTCGCCGCCCCCATGGGTTATGGACTGGTCACGGCATCTTCAGTTGCTTACGACACGGAACTCTTTCGCATGCCGGTGGTCATCAGCACGGAATCGATCACTCAAACAATCGTGATCTGTGTGGTGTTCGTACTGTTCGCTCAGTTTGTGGTGTGGCGTCAGACGCAAAAACTCGATTGGCTTGAAGGTATCAAGATCAAGGAATAAGGACGCGCAAGATGAATGCTCGATGGATTGTACTGTTAGTAGTGGTCGTCGTGGTTGCGGTGCTCGCAGCCCTGAACGCAACCAAACCCGACGCGACAGTAGATGTCATCACGCCTCGCGCCGGCAACCTCAAAGCCTATGTCGAGGAACAGGCGGTGACAGAATTGCCGCAAGACTACCTCATCGCCATGCCGATCGCGGAAAGGCTCGAACCGATTGTCCTTCGCGAAGGCGACACGGTGACAGTAGGACAGGTCGTTGCGGAGCTCGATCAAGAGGACCTGCTCGATCGTGTGGATCAAGCCCGTCAACGCATCGCGGTACTCGAAACCGAAATCGAGAAAACGCGCGACAATCGTCTGGAAAACCATATGCTGGTGGATGCGGAAGCGACGGTGAAAGCCTTCGATGAAACCGTCAAGGCCGCAGAAGCAAAGCTGGAAGCGTCGCTGGCGGTACTCGAATTTGCAGAGAGCGAGGTCAAACGCCTTACGAGTATCAGCGAAGACGCGGATGCCGCTGCGGCTCGCGAACTCCGCGCCGCTGAAACTGAATACCGCAAGGCAAAGGCTGAATACCAAAGCGACGCACTAGACCTGGCCGCGCTAAAAACCCTGGCTGCGGTGAGCTACATCGGTCCGCAGTTCATCCGTGACTTCATCGACCGCAAAGGATTCGACCTGGACACGACGCAAAAGGAACTCGCCCAAGCAAAGTCAGATCTGGAGATCGAAAAGAGAAATCTTAAGCGCACGAAGATCACCTCGCCTATCGATGGTGTTGTGTTGGAGCGACATCAGACCAGGCGGCAATATCTCGCAGCAGGCACTCCCTTGCTTACGGTCGGGCGATTCGAAGACATGGAAGTAATCGCGGAATTATTGTCGCAACGCGCGACGCGTATTTCGCCGGGTGATCGCGTGGAAGTTTTCGGCGAAGCCATTGAAGATGGTCCTGTGGAGGGGGAAGTCCTGCGAGTATACCCGGCGGGTTTCAAGAAGATCAGCTCACTTGGCGTAGAACAGCAGCGAGTAAACGTTGCAGTCAGATTGAAAAACAGACCTGAACGACTTGGCATTGGCTTTAGGGTGTATGTACGGATTTACTACGACGAGGTGAAAGATGCTTTGATTTTACCACGAACCGCACTCTTTCGCGATCGGGACGGGAATTGGCAAGCGATTGCGGTCGAAAACGGCGTAACGGTTTTCAAAACGGTGGAGTTGGGTCTGATGAACGACGTGGATGCGCAGGTACTCTCGGGCATCGACGTGGACGCAACTATCGTGGCGAGACCATCCTCAAAGATCGATGAAGGCATGCGCGTGGCGGTGCGGGAATAGATGAATCGAACGTGGTCTCCTCACCGGCCATCCCCGTTCTTGTGAAAACGTGAATATAAACTAGCGGTACGAAATTGTACAAGGCGTCCTGTTACGTGCCGCAGGTTGCACGAAATCCCACAGACACAAAAGATATTACCAAAGCCGAAATTTGCAATAATTCGCCCAATCTGCGGATTAATAAACTCACAGGACATATCCATTGCGACTAAGTTTGCGCCTTGGCAGCAGCAACGTGCGTCGCAGCCGTCGTCCTCATCGCCCCCTTCTCATGTTCAATCAACCATCTCTTTCGCCAGAGCCCCCCGCCGTAGCCGCACAGGTCGCCGCTTTCCGCGATCACTCGATGACAGGGAATAATAATACCGATGCGGTTTTCGCCGTTGGCACGAGCGACCGCTCGGACCGCGGTTGGCCTACCCAACATCTCCGCCTGCTGCTTGTAGGACCGCGTTTCACCGGCCGGAATTCGCCTCAATCCTTCCCACACCTGCTTTTGAAACGGCGAACCCTGCATGTGCAAGGGTACTTCGAACGTCAGTCGCTCACCTGCGAAATATGCCTCCAATTCTTTCGCAAGCGTACCCAAATGCGGATGCTCGCCGGGAACGATCACTGATTTGAACCGTTTCCGCAAATCCAGCAATTCCCGCTCCAGCGCCCTGCGATCACAAAACTCCAAAAGACAAATGCCTTCATCGTGTGCAATCGCAACCAGCGGTCCGAGCGGCGAATCCATATAACGGGCAATCAAGCAGGCCACCTCGCCCGCACCGCTTGGCGGCGTGCCGAAAAGCGACTTAAATGCATCGGTGAAACCACTGAGCGATTCATAACCCGCCTCATCCGCCGCATGCAGAATAGACCGCTTGTTGTCGCATAAACCAGCAAAGGCGAGTCCCAAACGATGGGCTCGCTGGTATGCTTGAAAAGTCATACCGATCGCCGTGTTGAATTGACGTCGCACTGTCGATGGATCCAACCCACGATCGCGCAAATCCCCATCACGAACGCGCACCGCCGGATTCGCCTGTACCTCGTTCATCAACTCGCGTACGATGGAAGGGGATGTTCTGTGGGGTTCGAGGGGCTTGCAGCGCAGACACGCTCGGTAGCCGGCCGAAAGCGCCTCGCGGGCGGATGGAAAGAACTCGACATTTTCCCGTTTCGGTTTGCGTGCGGGGCAAGTGGGCTTGCAGAAAATGCCAGTCGTCCGCACGGCAACGACAAACAAGCCATCGTATTCCGAACTGCGTCTGAGCATCGCTTCGTACATTTCCTCATCGTTGCGCCATTCGTTCATGCCACGATCCTAGATTCTCCTGTGATCCCCCTCAACCGAAAACCGCGCACGGATATTGGATTATCACCCATCACACATTACCGCATGGAATTAGCGGGGATCGCGCTCAATCATCGACAGACCAAGTCCCCGCCTGTATAGTGCGCGCGGATCGTTTTCCGACGATCCGGGCTCTCCTCTGCCATTTTCCAGTGCGATAGGATGGGGCGCGAATACAAAGCAACATGAATGCTGATAGTGCGACAATCCCACAGAGCGACCAAGCGCGGTCTTCACCGACGTGTAACGTCGCTCATCATCTGCCGCGTATGGCTTCTATCGTGCCGAACGCCCCCGCCCTCATCATGACCAAGGGGTACGACCGCGAGAAGGCACCCCTTTATGATCGCTTCAGCTACGCGCAACTCGATGCCTTCACCAATCGCTACGCGAACGCTTTGGTTAGAGGTGGGATTCAGCGCGGTATGCGAACGTTATTGATGGTCAAACCCGGTCTGGACTTTATCGGATTGACATTCGCTTTGTTCAAAATCGGTGCGGTGCCGGTACTGATCGATCCAGGCATGGGAATCGAGCGATTACTGCAATGCGTTAAGCACACAGCGCCTGAGGCGATGATCGGCATTGCGAAAGCGCAATTCCTTCGCCTCATCAAACGTCGCCCCTTCGCCACGGTCAAGCACTTCATCACCGTCAGCGATGGGTTTTGCCCGGTGGGGAAATCCCTTCGAAAATTGGCGAGACATGTTTCCGATAATTTCGCGGCAGCGGAAACGCGATCCGACGAAATCGCTGCCATTCTTTTTACTAGCGGCAGCACCGGCCCGGCGAAGGGCGTGGTTTATGAACACGGAATGTTCGACGCTCAAGTACGACTAATTCAGCAGCGATTCGACATCGAGGCGGGTGAAGTGGACATGCCCTCATTTCCGTTATTCTCGCTGTTTTCAGTCGGAATGGGGATGAGTTGCGTGATTCCGGATATGGACCCGGCGAAGCCGGCTGCCGCTGATCCGGCAAAAATCGTTCAATGCATTGAGAATAACGGCGTAACGAGCGCATTCGGTTCGCCAGCGCTTTGGAACGTCGTCAGTCGATACTGTAAGCAAGAAGATATTACGCTACGCTCGATCAAACGTATTCTGATCTCGGGCGCTCCAGTACAACCCGCCCTACTGGAGCGACTCTTGGGTGTTTTGAGCGACGAAGCGGACGTGTTTACTCCATACGGTGCAACTGAATCCCTGCCTGTCGCAGCGATTGGCGGACGCGAGGTTCTCTTAAGCTGTGCTGAAAAAACGCGGCAAGGCGGGGGGATTTGCGTGGGTAAGCCTTTCGACAGGATCGACGTGCGAATCATTCACATAACCGACAATCCTATCGCAACTATGACGCAGGATTTAGAACAGCCCGACGGAGAAATCGGGGAAATTATAGTTGCAGGGCCGGTAGTGACCAAGCTCTATGACGGTTTGGAGCGTGCAACTGCCGGTGCAAAAATCGCGGATGGAGACCGCGTCTGGCACCGCATTGGCGATGTCGGCTACCGTGACGAAACTGGCCGGATTTGGTTTTGCGGGCGG
>JANQHN010000369.1 GCA_028282665.1 Phycisphaerae bacterium
CTTGGCGTCGAACAGATTATCTGCTCAACGATTACCACCGGAAGCGGTACGGTAAACTGCGCTCACGGCCAAATGCCCGTCCCTGCCCCCGCCACCGCCCAACTACTCACCGGAGTTCCCATCCGCGCAGGCAGCGAACTTTACGAATGCACAACACCCACAGGCGCCGCCTTGCTGACCACACTGACACATCGGTTCGAACCGCTTCCCGAAATGTCTATTAACAAAATTGGGTACGGTGCGGGTTCACGCACCGGAAAAACCCAACCGAATGTGTTGCGAGTGTTGATTGGTGAAACGAACGATGACGCCAACACACCCGCAACCACATTGGATAGCATCGTAATGCTGGAAACGGCGATCGATGACTCCACACCTGAAGTCATTGGGTACTGCATACAAAGACTCTTCGATAGCGGTGCACTCGACGTATACGCTGTGCCGATACAAATGAAGAAGTCCAGACCGGGAGTATTGCTTACGGTCTTGGCGAGCCCCGAAAAGGCCGTCGACCTGCAACACACACTCTTTAAGGAAACAACGACGCTTGGCATTCGTGTATCGAAAGAACAACGTGTGGTTTTGGACCGTCGTAGTGAAACAATACAAACACCCTACGGTCCTATCCGTATGAAGGCACGAGGACCGGAAGCGGAAAAGGCCGCGAGCCCGGAGTTCGAGGATTGTCAAAAAGCCGCTCGGCAGCACGGCGTTGCCTTACGCGTGGTCATGCAAGCCGCTGCTTCGGCATGGCGCAATCAAAGTGAACACTCTGAATGACTTGTGGCTGAAGTGCCCACATGGAGGTGAGCATGAGGTTTTTTACGGATGGGACGACACTGCTGCAAACCGCCACCGTACCTGGACAACACGATGCCTGGATATCGCCCCAACAATTGCTGTTCATCCTTGGTATTGTCATCGTGACCTTTACGATGCTTCGCTCGGTGCGCAAAAAACTGCGTGAACCTCGAAACGAGCCTCATGCATACACAAAGGAACTTTACCAGCGCATCAAAGAAGAAAAATCGGCCGCAAAAGAAGTTAACACGGTGATGCTCGAACTCGAACAACTTGCTAGACACATAAACGGGCAAATCGATACCCGGTTCGCAAAGTTGGAAACCGCCATCCGTGACGCGGACCAACGAATCGACCGACTCGGAAGGCTACTCCGCGAAACCCGCGGCGAACAAACTCTCAACTACACCGTAGATGATCGGAACGTGCCCAAACAGCCCTCCCCATCTTCACTGGAGAAAACCACCGTAGAGCCATCGCATAAGCACGTCATCGAATTGTCTCAAAAACAATACAATACTTTGGAAATCGCCCAAAAGACCGATAAGACAGTGGGTGAAGTCGAGCTGATACTGGCATTGCACAAAACACGGACCGATAAAGTAGGCAACGCGTGAACACCCCCCTGAATAATGGCAAAATAAGACGATCGAACGCAAGCTTTGACGACTGGGCGCTGGCTATCTTATCTGGCTGGCGCTATCATTCGATTGCTTAGAGTAACTCGCCCGGATGGCGTTTGTGGTCGTATTGGCTTTAGCGTAATGGCATTCTCTACAGTCTTCGTCAGCGGACCGCGAAGGTGCGGTAAGAGTTTCATCATCCGTTCGATGATCGACCACATTATCCGCGACAAACCCCATTTCATTCGGCTCGTCCAGATCGGCGGAGACAAAACTGCCCCGAAATTGCCGGAAACGCCCCCCCCGCAAAGCGGGCTGGCCAGTGTTCGCGTACTTATGTATGACGCAGATAGAATCTTCGAAACGCTCCCCGAGGCTTTGTCCGATATCCATCGCCGCGACCCTAACGGTACCGTCCTCATTGAAGCGGATGCCGATCCGATTCTCCGATGCGCGTATCCCTACGACCATCGAGTATTCGTAATGTCCATGCCAAGTGGAATTCATTCGGTATTTCGCAATCCGCGCGAGGCCGCTGGCGAATTGCGCAAAGTTCTTGACGACACGGCCGCATTCGCAGGAGAGATTTTCGGCCTGTTTCAAAACGGACAACTGGATGATCCGGAACCGCGAGAAGATCGCATGGATTTAACCGGCACAGTCTTAAGAGGATTTCTGTACTCTCCACTTGGCGACGAACTCGCCACGCGAATTCAACTTCAGCCTCTATACCACGGACTCGTGGAAAGCGACATCATCGCAGTAAACACGAACGCGGGACGCAAAACGGATGAATCTCAAGAGTGTTTACGGCGTATCGACAGGCTGCTCAACCGAGTACACGCTGCAGGCCATGGACGTACGGAAGTCTACCACTGCCCCCTGCTCAGCCCCACAAGCCCGCAATCGCAGCCATTGCTTCGAGCACTGCAAACACTCTGCGCCCAATGAAATGCCCATACGATCGGCGTCCCGCAGGTGCCGTAAATCGACCCGAGAAACGAACGCTTGTTCACAAAGTGCAAAGGCACCGTCGATTTTCATCGACGGTGCCTTGCCATAGCAGTTTCAATCCAAACGTAGCGTTGAATGCCGACGTTCCGGCAACACAAAACACGATGTCGGACGCTACACCTGGCTAGAGCTTGCTCTAGTGAGCTGATCACAAACTAAAGAGGTATTCGCCTCGGCTAATCAGTCTTCGTTCTCGCTTACGCAATCCTCGTAAGAAGGCCTGCCGCTACTACCTGGCTGAATGAGCTCAGTAAAGATACGCGGAGCGGGCAGGCAGTCCTTAGACCATCCCGGACCGCGAACGATGATGCAGCGGAATGACGTGTAGTTAGCATTAGGCTCGCTGATATTATCGATTCGCTCGCTACGGTAGTGCTCGTAATATCCCTGAATGTCTTTTGTACTACGGTCGATGACGGGTTGATACTCGCCGTGCGCATCCAC
>JANQHN010000430.1 GCA_028282665.1 Phycisphaerae bacterium
TTCTGTTGGCCGTTTTCGCTTTTATGGCCGGGATACTCACGGCCGCAACGCCCGTGTTCACCATGACAGGGACGGCCGTATACTGTTTCCTCGAACGACACTTTCTGTGGATGCCAATCGCACGCGCCACCATGCAAATGACAATTACGCTGTTCATTTGTGCGTTCCCTTTGCTGGCGTTGGGACTGGCGGGCATTAGCGCCCACCGTATCGGCGACAACGGAAGCTCGTGGGCTCCAGCAAAAACGGGATGGATGCTTGCCGGAGCTGCCGCGGGCAACCTGATTGCTGGGCAACTTCTCTTCGTAAACGCACACCCGGCACTTGCCGCGCTGCTGGCGTCACTTTGTTTGTTTATCGTACCACTCCTGTGCGCGCTAATCGCTTGGCCTAAGTTGCCCAACGAAGAAACGGATGCTGATGCGCAAAACAAGCAATCTCTGCCGCAAACTACCGACTACCAAGCGAAGGCCCTCGAAATCTCCTGTTCGACGATCGGCGTTATTGCCATCGCATGTGGAGTCGTCTGGCTCCTGCTGGCGCATGGACTGATTAACGCAAATCTCCTGGCTGGATGGTTGCTGATCTCCTGGTTTGTGGGTTTCCATATTGGCGGGCAGTGCGCAACACCATCCCAAGCCGCTACCGGCCATTTCGGATTGCTCATTGCAACCGCTGGCTGCTTCGGAGCCTTGGGTATGTTCATCTGCGCGCCCCAATGGCTCGACGTGTCGGTCATTTCTATCCTCGTAGGTTCCGCGCTGGCCATGCTTCCTCTTGGATTGACTTTCAACTTTGGGCAACGTTTCTTGTTCGTCCATACCACTTCGCAAGCAGCACGAGCCACGCAAACCATCGCACGAATCTGCGTGATTACTGGCTTGGTCTTGGTTTACATTCTGCCACTGTCCACCAAACTGATTGGTCTTTACTCTACGCTCGCTGCATTCGCCCTTTTACTTCTTGCGATGGGTGGAGGACTCATCATTCATGAACCGATGACTCCGGTGCGTGTACGGGCACTGAGGATTGCGGGCGTGTTCGCTGCAGTTGGAGCAATGATTGTCCTTGCCCCCGCGCTAAGGCGTGATATTTCTGTCGTTGAATCTTCGTCTCAAGCTTCACCGCCCACTATCCCTACGCAGAGGGAAAGTGCGAACGGATTCCAACCTACGACCTCCATGCCTTCAGATTATTCATTCTCAGTTAACCAAACAGGGAACACCCGGCAATAAAGCGATACTTTCCTCGCAAGTGGTTAAACTGCGTCTTTAGGTAACTGGCCACGCTATCGAGTTTTTTCGATAATGCCAACAAACCGACCATTCATCTAAATTCCACAAGTCCGCTGCCGGCCCAAATCAATCGTTCTACGTAATAGTTAGAGATTTGGATTCCCTGTTACGTAGCTAAGGCACAAACCTCAGGCATCCGATATCGCAAAGCGAAGCTATGGTCCGTAATCCATGAATCCGCTTGTTGCTGTATCACACCAATCAGATTTATAGACCCGGAGCGGTGAGATGGAGACCCGATTTTACGAACTGGCGACAGACGCTCGCAATTTATCCGCGTGACTGATCTGCCTCGTGTTGGCGTAAATATCCAATTGGAGAGTGAATTGTGAGTTCATTCATGAACAAAACAGCATTTACACTTGTCGAAATTTTAATCGTAGTAATCATCCTTGGTATTCTTGGCGCTGTCGTCATCCCGCAATTCACTTCTGCGGCGGAGGACGCCAAGCGAAGCGCCCTGGTCACAAATCTACAAACCATTCGCTCTCAACTCGAGCTTTACAAGCTCCAGCATAATGGGAACTATCCTACAGACTCAACGACTTTCGCGAACCAAATGACACAGAAAACGACGGCCTCCGGTTCGACGACAGATGGGACACTGGGTCCGTACCTGCTAAGTGTTCCAAACAATCCGTACACGAGTACGAATACGATCAACGCGGCGGACGGCACTGCTTCCGCATGGTACTACAGCGTGACGGATGGCGTCGCGACTTTTCGGGCCAACGATGGCGACGCAACCAATGAATCCCTCTAGCCTGAGCACAAACAGGCTTTAAATAGCCGATTGTGAACAGGTGGTGCGTCCGGATTGAGTCGCATCGTCACCAATACCCTTGACGTCAACGAAGCCAACACAAATACGAATAGCTGGACGCAAGTCCACACACTGAACGGATGGCTGAGTTAACGACGAACGCGAGGGAACGTAAGTCTGGCGTCCCCTCGCGTTACCGTTTTCGGGAAAGCAGTTAGACAATCGACGCGCCAAACATACCGAAGGGAGTGGGCTATGTGCGAGCGTAAAGAACATGCACAACATAATTGGATCAAAACAGGTCTAACCGCGTTCGTATTGCTGACGTGTCTGCGAGTATGGGTGGGGCCTTTTTCGATGACCGATAAAGCGGAAGCTCAAGCTTTTGACCCAGCAGCGCAACGAGCAGAGATCCGCTCTGAAGCCGTTAAAACCAACCGCCTCCTCCAGGAAATTCACCAGACACTCAAGACGCAGACCTTCAAAGTACGTGTCGAGGGAACCGATAAACAAACGAAAACGCGCATCGTTGTACCGCGTGGTAAAGAAAAGCGTCGGACGGACAGAGATCAGTGAGGTCCAGAGTGATCTTTCGGCATGCTCCGTTGCGACTTGAAGGTATAAGCATGCGAAAGACCGCATGAAAGGCGCAGGCCATCGTGCCTTGGACGAAGTCGAATTCTAATCCCATAGGTCTGGATCTTGGTGGTTCGACAATCCGTGCGCTCCAGGTGCGTGCCACTTCTGCAGGATTCGCAGTTGACGCCGCCGCTCAGGCTCTCGCTGTCGAATGTAAAGGTAAGACGCCTGCGGAACGTGTGCTAGCCAACGGCTCCGTCATTCGAAATCTCCTCAAGTCGGAGCGATTCAAAGGCCATCGTGCGGTGTTAGCCTACCCGCTTTGTGCAACACGTATTAAAAACTTCCGCCTACCTTGCATGCCCGATGAGGAACTTCAGCAGGCCGTCGAATTCGAGGCCAAAGAGAGATTTCAATCACTCGACGATTCTCCTGAAATCCGCTTCTATAACGCAGGACGGGTCGAAGGAGGGCAGGGCAGTCAGTTTGAATTAATTGTCCTTGGTATCCGCGGTGATGAACTCCGCGACTACATCGCAGCCGTGGAAGATCTTGGGTTAGACTGTGAAGCCATCGATTTTTCTCCGGCAGCAATGTTCCGCCCTTTTGGGCGGTTCCTAAAGCGTGATGAAGATGCTACCCAGGTCAACGCGTTCCTTGACTTGGGCCATGAAGGGTCACGGTTTGTTATGACCTGCGGAACCGAAATCAATTTCGTCAAGTTGATCGACGTTGGAACAAGAGATTTTCAGCAAGCCATGGCGAACCGTTTCTCTTTAGAATCGCAAGAAGCTCGACAACTGTACGCAAACTTCGTCGAAGGTTACGGTGGTCACGAAGACGGCCAGCAGTCGCATGCGTCACTCGAAACACCCGCCGTACTCGAAGCTATCAAGCCCGCCGTAGAACTGCTCAGCAAGGAAATCGGCATCTGCATGCGATACTTCTCGGTCACTTTTCGCGGTTTACGCACCGATAGCATTACATGCGTGGGTGGAGCTTCCATGCAACCCGAAATCCTGACCAGTATTGGAGAGGCCGCGGGTGTCCCCGCGCGTATGGGGCACCCGTTGCGGAACATCGATACGCGAAATGTTTTCACCGGTTCCGATCGCCGTAATGGGCAACCCGACTGGGCGACGGTTTTGGGCCTGGCGATGCGCGAGCCCCAAAATGAACAAGACGACTGTGCCGCTCAAGAAGCAGTGGCGTCATGAAGAACATTGATTTTACACCACGATGGCATCGACGCGCTCGCCACCACAAGCAAATGCGCAGGCGCCGCATTGTGTGGGGCGGATTGCTTTTGTCGTCTATGTGCGTGTGGGCGCTTTGGGGTGAAGCTCGTGCGCAGGTCCTTAAAGCCGAGCTATCCGCCTTGCAGCAAGGTTACGCACAGCAAGCCACCATGGTAGATGAAGCAAACGCGCTTTCTGACGCTTTGGTTCACGCACAAGCGCGCGAAACACGCAAAATGGGATTGTGCGGCGGCCTTGATATCCATGTTGTCTTTGCGGAATTGTCGAACCTATTACCACGGTCAATTTATCTTAATCGCTTCGAAGTTCGGCGTCCCCCTAAAATGGAACCGATCGAAACATCAACACCGAAAAATGCATCCGGCAAAAAACCAACATTGCCGGATTTAAATCTAACAATTAGTGGGCATGCCATAGTGGACAGTGACATCGGGAAGCTGGTTAACGCCTTGTCAGCATGCCAACTGCTGGAGGAAATCACGCTCAGCTACGACAGACCCAACAAAGTGAATGGTCATCGTGTCCGAGAGTTTGAAATCCACTGTCGCTTGCCGGTGTTCAAATAAAGGCGTACAACCGATGGGAGACGGACGACAACAGCTTGCTACCGGGATCGGCGTGTTTTGCATACTGGGGGCCTTTCTATATTTCGTTGTCAAGCCACAAAACGCGCGCTTGAGCGAATTGCGACAGCAGGTCGCCGGTTTGAAACTGCAAATCGACAATCGAACTCATCTGGGAAGTGCAGCTTTGGCGACCGAACTGCGATTGCAACAATGCAATCAACGACTCGCGTCCATGGAACACTCAATCCCAACCAACGTCCGGTTAGGACCGTTTCTTGAAGAGCTTTCCAAATCATCGGCTCAATCCAAGTTGCGGCATGTGGACGTATCACCCGAATCACCTTATGCCGTCGACGGCCTGGGAGTGTTACCGATTCGCATGTCGTTCGAAAGTTCATTTACATCCTTATACGACTTCCTCAAGAGAGTCGAATCGATGGATCGCATGGTCTACGTAGAACAGATCGGAACCAAGCGTCAGGAGGAGGGAACTGCCTCACTCGCAACGGAACTGACGATGCACGTTTTCTACGAATTGTCGGAAGAGAACTGAAAGGAACCGTTGAAATGCCAGCCAAGCAGTTTGACATCCTGGCCTACATGAAAGCCCAGTTCGCAGCAGCGCCTGGGAAATGCATCACACTGCTGGGATTGTTTGGCATTTTCCTTATCGTGGTTTCGGTGCAGTTCTTTCGAGGAGGACCACATAAGGTGAATGCCTCGCAAGAAACTTTACTGCCCTCAGGAATGTCAACACAGGCATTGGGTGGCCCGACTATTAATACTGAAAAGCCAACTCATATCGTCGATTCGTCCGATAAGTGGAGCCCACACAAACGACCAGAGAGCCTGCAACAGGAATTGGCGCGCGATCTATTCAACCTCGCCATTACCCCCAATCCGTTGCGCGCTCCACCTATGAAAGACAACCCCGAGCTCGGTTCAGCCGATAACTTTGACGAGGAAAGCCCTCAATGGGTGCTCGAAGGTACGTTGTTGCGACAGGGCACAACCGGGGAACACGCCGCGGTTGTTAGTGGGCGGATCGTCCACACCGGTGACAGACTTGGACGATTCGTCGTCCGAGCCATCGACCCCAGGCAGGTAACCCTCGAAGCGGAGGAGGAAATCCTCCTGTTGAGAATGGACTAGGTAACAGGCCCGCTATCGGGCCTATGTGCGCTTCAATGAGGAGAGCGCCTTATGTGTATGCCACCTTGCCCAAGGAGGAAGCAGGCGGTTTTACTAACCAGTGTGCTGCTAACCTTTGCGTCGATCCCAGCATTCGCTCAAACCGAGGAACCACCAGCCGGACTTCTGCCTGGAGAAAAACCGGAAGTTTCCGTCGACGTGGACGGCGCGGTCGAGATGCATGTTTCCGAACTGCCTCTGTCCACGGCGCTGCAACTGCTTTCCATTGAAAGTCAACGGAACATCATCGCCTCTCCCGCCGTCACCGGAACCGTAACCGCGAGCTTGTATGGCGTCTCCTTTGAGGAAGCGCTGGACGCGGTATTGATTTCCAATAACGCGGGATTCAAAGAGGCGGGTAAGTTCATTTTCGTTTACACGAATCAGGAACTCGCCGAATTGGAAGCCGCAGCCAACCCACCCGTGACAAAGGTGCTCCCATTGAGTTATGTCTCGTCGCGCGATGCCAAAGAGTACATTACTCCCCTGCTTGCCGAAGGAAGCTCTGTCACATCTTCACCAGACCCCGAGACAGGTGTAGGTAGCGAGTCTGAAGAAGCAGGAAGCAATAACTCCGCCGCGCAGGACTTCATTATCGTCACCGCCAGGCCTGCCGAACTGGCTTTGGTGGAAAGTATCCTCGCTGAAATCGACATCAGACCGCAACAAGTGCTGGTAGAAGCAACGATCCTCCGCGCACAACTCACCGACGATAACGCACTGGGTATCGACTTTTCAATCGTTGGTGGGGTCGACCTCGAGATGCTCAGCGCCACGTCCAACGCTGTCCAAAATTTGAACTTGGGCCAACTCCCCGCTGACAACTTCAAAGAATTCAACATCGCCGCCAATACCGACTTCCGCGATAACGTCCCGCCGGGCGGATTCAGCTTGGGCATCATCAAAGACCAGGTCGCGGTCTTCATTCGAGCGCTGGAACAAGTCACCGATACGCAAGTGCTCGCCAACCCGAAAATCCTCGCACTAAATAAACAAAAAGGGCAAGTCATCGTCGGTCGGCGTGATGGTTACTTGACAACGACCGTAACCGAAACACAAGCCGTGCAGTCCGTTGAGTTTCTCGAAACGGGTACGCAACTAATCTTCAGGCCCTTCATTGGAAACGATGGGTTTGTTCGCGTGGAACTTCATCCGGAAGATAGCGTAGGCTTGGTTAACGCACAGGGACTGCCCTCCGAACAAACCACTGAAGTAACAACCA
Organism: Phycisphaerae bacterium; assembly: GCA_028282665.1. Classification (GTDB taxonomy): domain Bacteria; phylum Planctomycetota; class Phycisphaerae; order UBA1845; family UBA1845; genus JANQHN01. Next base: position 6,876 of record JANQHN010000430.1, read on the forward strand.
ACGTCATTGTCGAAGACGGACATACGGTCTTAATCGGCGGACTGTTTCGCGAGGTGACGACCGATGCCCGATCGCAGATTCCATTTCTGGGCAACCTTCCGGGCGTCGGTCAACTCTTCCGGTCGAACAACGACTCAACAGCTCGGGAAGAGGTCATCATCTTGCTCACGATTCACATCGTGAAGGACCACAAGAAATACGCACAGGCCTCCGCCGAGCGTCTTCAAAACATCGAACGGATGCGGGTCGGCTTAAGGCAAGGCTTAATGTGGCACGGCAAAGAACGAATTGCCCGAATGCATTACCGCAAGGCACTGGCGGCATTTCAAAAGGGCGACAACGGCTTGACGCATTGGCACATAAAACTTGCGCTGCACAATGATGCCCGTTTCGTGCCAGCCATTGAACTTCGTGAAAAACTGACCGGTCTTCGTCGATGGGATGATGACGGCTCAAACGTTCGCGGCTTCCTTCGCGAACTCGTCGACCGCGAACACGCGAACTACAACCCGCATTACGGACGCCCCGGTCCGCCGTTTCTAGGC
>JANQHN010000436.1 GCA_028282665.1 Phycisphaerae bacterium
AATCAACCGGACAGAAAGGGGGATCCTCGCACGCGTCGATGATCGTGTTCTCGTTGCAATCGCTTGCTGCGCCATCGGCAATCTCAATCCAGTCGGGAATGTCGTTGCTGTTGCAGTCCGGCGAGTACTCGTAGGCGCCCATGTCGACAATAAACGGATAGCCGGGGACGGGCACGCCAGTCTCCGCGGTATCGGGATCGTCGACAAATCTCGGTCCGCGCTGGAGATCCAGTGGTGTTCTCTCACCAACATCCCCGTCACCGTCGAGGTCCACCGTATCCGCAGACACAAGATCGTTCGAGCCCGCGTCAATGCCGAGTGAACCGCCTACGAGGCGAAAGTCATTGACACCGGCGAACTGCGGTACACCGGCGATGTTGATGCCCCAGTATATAATGGAATTGGAGTCTACGTCGAACGCATCTCGGCCGCCTTCGACAAGGCAGTAATCCACATCAATATACGAATCGGCGTAATCAGAGTCAGCATATCCATGTTGGAGTTGCCCGTTAGTCCTACCATTCCCAACCAAGACACAGTTCTTATACCAAGCGTAGGTACCATTTTCATTGAATGAAACGCCGCCAGCAGTTGAACATCTGTTGTCGACCGCCGTGCAGTTAGTAAAGGAGGTGGTTGAGCCAAAATAGCCGTTCATGCTCACGCCGCCATGATGCCCGCTCTCGTTCTCGTGAAACAAACAATTATTAAATTCGATGGGTCCCGAGACGACACCGCCGCCGTAGTTTTCAGCCCTGTTTGAGCGGAACGAACTGTTGAATACATAGACGCTTGTCGAGGACGACGAAATCGCACCGCCGGCTTCAGCGGCGCGGTTTTCCTCAAAATGGCAGTCTTTAAGATAGGCTCCGCTCCGAAAGTATAGCGCGCCGCCATAACCGGCGGTGTTCGCTACGAACGTACAGCTGTCGAAGAGGCATGACACTGAGCCCTCCGGCAGATAGACAGCGCCGCCGTGTTGGGCTGTGATGTTCGCTTCGAAGCGACAACCTTCAAACAGGTATGAACCGGTCCCCAGAAGTACAGCATTTCCCCTGTTCGAATGCAGATTGCAATCGATAACCGACAGATCCGCCGCCCCAGAAGCCAGGATGCCAGCCGCTCCATGCGGGGTTGCACCACCTGTGACTGCCAGACCATCCAGGCTCACACCCCCTGCTGACGACAAAACGGTAGTCACATGATAGCAATTGTCCGCGTACACGTTCGGCTTGCCGATATCGCCACTAAACACCGTCTCGTATAGTTCGAAATCACGAACGTCGGGATCGGTCGCGCCGTATCCCGCGTAACCGCCCTTGAGCGTCAAGCCGTTCGTCACCGTGAATGTCGCATCCCGCGGATCGGGCAAGCCCGCCGTATCCGGCTTGTACACCCCGCCGGCAATATGGATTTCATCGCCAAAGCTGGCCGCCTCTAAGGCGAGTTCCACAGCAGTAAATGCGGTATTCCACCCCAAACCATCCCCACCTCCCGGTGCGTCCGCGTCAACGTACCACGTTGTCGCTCGCGCTGAAAAACTGACGACACAAGAGAAAAAAAGCGCCATTGTAGCCCACCGATGCATAAAGCACCTCCGATGTGAAGAAATGTGAAGATCCCCCAAGTCACCTAATGACATTGTATCGTTTCCACGACATGGAATTCAAGTTCAAAGGGCAAATGCACACTCATATCCAGAATATGAGTTGCATGGAAAAATAGGGCGACTGGCCAGAGTAGAAAAGAATACATTAAGAATTAATGAAGACAACATCTTAAAGGTGAGAACTACTGATCAACGGAGGTTCAAGCATCGACTTAGCAAAGTAAGCAAAGGTAAAACGGGCGACTTTCACAAAGGAAAATCGCCCGTTCAATGCATGCCTGCGACGGAGAATCAGGAGTTAACCGCTAGGCCGGTACCCACGCCAAATCCAAAATCGTGTTCGTCGGATTCTGCGTATTGAAGACCGCTTTGACCTTCATGCTGAATTCCGGTTTGCCCTCTTTAAGCCACCCCATCAACTTCGTGCAAACGCCGTCTAATTCGATACTGATCAGAGGTGTGCCCGCAGGTAGTTTGAACAGTTCGCCCGGGTAGGTCACGGTGGAAAATGTGTAGATCGTGCCCTCCTTCGGCGCTTCGACCCATTCCATGTCGTGCCAGCAATCCGGACATTCACAACGAGGCGGAAGCCAAAGGCGATTTTCTCCGCACTCGCTGTTTGTGCAGCGGGTCGCAAGGAGTTTCTCTTCCTGCAACCCTTTGAAGAACTTGCCCCAACCGCCATAGCTGTGTTGGTGCGACCAGGTTTTCGGATTCTTGACCACCATCGGGTCATTTTGAATCACTTCCAAACAAGAAGTTGGCCAATCCATAATTATCTATTCCTCTAATTAGGTTATATTCGCTGTTTTGGGGCTCTGGATCAACTCACACCCCGCATCCTCTCGACGGCTTCCGCCTAGGCTTTCTCCATAATCGTGCAAGTCACGTGACTTCCGGTACCTGCGTGGCTGATCGCGCAACCGCGCTTAGGGGCCTTGAGTTGCAGGCTTTTCCAATCGGCGGGTTTCTTCTTGCCGAAGCGCGTCCACATCTCGGGGTCGCCGTGGAACTTGTCATATTTGTGCTGAATCTGCCACATCACTTCGATCATCTGGAAAATACCGGTCGCGCCAACGGCGTGCATCGAGCCGATCAAGCCGCCGGATAAGTTCGTCGGAAGCTTGCCCTCGAAGTACCCCTCGCCGGACTCGATGAACTCGCGTCCCCGACCGTACGGACGAAGTCCAATGTCCTCATACGTTTGAATATCGGAGATGGTAAAAGCATCGTGGGTTTCGAGGATGTCGAAGTCCTCCACCGGATCTTTGATACCCGCCATGTTGTAAGCGAGGTACGCCGCCATGCGCGAGGCCAGGAACGAGCTAAAGCCCGGCCAATCCTGACGTTTGCTACTGAAGTAATCCTTGTAGGTTTGCTCCGTTTCGTTGGGGAGCAGCAGGATAGGCATGTGGCGGCGGTCCGCAGTACGGAGCGTATGCGTGCCCCCGCAAACCGCGGTGATCTTCACCGGCTGGTCGCTAAGCTTATACGCCATCTCTTCATCGCACAGGAGAATAACTGCCGAGCCGACACTCATCACACAACACTCGAGGAACGTGAGCGGATCGGAGACGATGTCGTTTTTGAGTACGTCTTCGATGGTATACTTACCCGGATTCTGCGAAAACGGCGAATAGTAAGCATACTCGTGGTTTTTGCAGGCGATTTTGGCGAGCGTCTCGTGGGGGACTTCGTTTTCATACTGGTAGCGTTGCGCCATAAGTGCGTAGTAGGCCGCGTACATCCAACCAAGCTCTGATTCGAAATCCTTGCAAGCGGCGGAGGCGATGTAGGAATTGCCGACCTTCGTACCGACGTCGTCCATGCGCTCCCAGCCAACAACAGGCACTAGATTCGCGTATCCTGATGCAACCGCCTGAGCGGCTGCCAGTACGGAAGAACCACCCGTCGCACCACCCGTTTTCACCTCAATGTTGCCGAGTGGATCGAAGCCGAGGTAATCGTGCACTTTGGCTGCGGCGAGGAG
>JANQHN010000002.1 GCA_028282665.1 Phycisphaerae bacterium
CCCAAATACGCCCACTTACCTGTCATCTTCAACATCGACGGTTCGAAGATGAGCAAACGCGATAAGGAGAAAGCGATCGCGCGCGGCGAAATGCCTCCCGAGATTAATGTGCATGATTTTCGCGCTGCCGGATATTTACCGGAGGCCGTATTGAATTTCATTTCACTGTTGGGCTGGTCGGTCGGCGCAGATCGTGAGCAAATATCGCTCAACGAGACAATCGAACTTTTTTCCATCGATCGCATCGGAAAGACCAACGCCAAATTTGATCGAGAGAAGCTATTGTCTTTCAACACCGATTGGGCAACGAAGCTAAGTGGCGAACGCTTGCTGGAAGCCTTCAAAGACTTCATCCAGGTCAACGAAAATTTACCGACTGCTCTGCGGCAAGCGAAAGATAGCTTGTTGTCGCAGGTGCTAGCTGTTTGCGCAGGGTTCCGCACGTTCCCCGACGTCATCAACAAAGCAGGTTTCTTATTCGTAACTGACGACGAGATTGAATACGACGCCAAAGCCAGAAAAAAAGTTCTACAAAAAAACAACGGGGAAGGCTACGCAATGCGCGAAAAGCTCATACCGCTATTCGAAGCAACCCGCGACTGGACAACTTCCACCCTTGAAGCCCTGATAGAGCGAATCTGCAACGAAGGGCAACTAAAAATGGGAAAAGTGGCGCAGCCGATCCGCGTCGCGGTGAGCGGCACAACGATCAGTCCGTCGATCCACGACACACTGGTTTTGCTCGGGAAAAAAAGCACCCTCCATCGCATTCGACGATGCATCGATCAACGTCAGGTATAAAGATAGCGGTGCCGAATTAGGGTTGTTTCTGGCACCGCTCCACTGTCTTCGCCTAACGCTGCCTCACACGGCGAACGCCAGGTGGTACATCAAGAATTTACGCAGCCCAATAGCGCCCGCCTCGTTCGACCAAACGCCGCCAAAGCGACCACACACAACAAACCTGTCGTGGGCTCGGGAATAATGGTTGCCGTAACTGTGACCTCATAGTCATCTATCTGCCCCCAGGATTCCGCACCCGTGATGCCCATATCTCCATAAGCATGGCCATCGAGCAACATGCTCAGCTCAAACGTGTCACCGACAGTAAGATCGAAGCCAATGTTGTTTGAGTCGGATAGAAATTCCCCACCCTCAACGACGAATGCCGTACTGGAAATCACGACACCGTGATTCGTCAGGACCGACCACGTGGCTCTGGCATACCCCGCATCACCGTTCGCGCCAATCCACCCATCAATCATCGCAGACACATCGATATGCACGGGCGTTCCCAGCGGCTCTCCGGTCGACGCGATCTCGATTGTCCACCAACCGGGTTCGGGATTCGCATCACCGACAGCCGTATAGGCTTTCGCGCGAGCATCATATTCATCCGCCCCAACGCCCGTCGCGTAAACGCTCGCATCCAACGACGGGCTCAAAGTGAATGAACTGAGGCCCTGACCGATGTCTGTTGTTATACCAGACCGACCTCCGGCGCCGTGGTCCCAAGCTGACTCATCCATCGCCACGAGAAGTGCAACTAGGTCGCCGGCATCCGAACTGGCATACTGACCGTCTCCGAAAAAGTTATCGAAGTACTCGTATTCGACCAAAACTCCCACCGATTGGTCATCGCTGGCGTGGCGGAGTTCCACACCGCTTGCGTGATGAACACACCAAATAACGCTCGCCATGACTGCACACCTTGCCCCATAATTTACTCGTCTCATTGCATCCCCTTTCCTGTTTTGCTACGAAATGATGCCTCGAACCGATACCACGTGGATAGTTATCTTCCCCACGCTCCAATTTATGGATTCGACGGCAGCGGATCAAGCATTATTGAATTTTTTAAACTCGGCGCACCAATACGCAACACGGCGAACTTCGCTGAGTCACCTGCTGAGGTGGTACTTCAATGCTTGCTCCGGACTACGGGGTATTGACTCCGACGTTTTTGAATAAAACTGGACGGATGAAACATGAAGTCGCTTGAAATGATTCCACAAAAAAAGCGCTGCTCTAGCAGCGCCTTTTAATATCTTTGGGTCGTAATCTGGTATAAGTTCGGGTCGATTAAGGCCTGGTGCCCGGTCGAGTGCGTGGTGGTCGCTTGCGATTGCGCGGATCGGTAGGCTGGGTCGCCCCACTCTGATTTGCAGTGGCTTTGCGCATTGCATTCAAATCGATCAACTGGATCGGCACGATACTGCGGCGCGCCGGTTCATAGGAAAACGTCCCCATCTTGGCCGCAGTCGAATCGATAACAATGAGCATTTCTTCCGCATCACTCAGCTGTGACACGACCATAGTGTAGTTGCCGCTACTTGCTTCCATACCCGCAGCATAAACGGGATCAGGACGACTGCTCACGAGAAAAAAACCGACAAGCAGGATCACCGCGGTCGTCGAGAGGATACCAATCGCAAAGTTCCTATTATCCATGGTATTATTTCCCTCCTCTCAATTCTTTGTTCAAGTCAACGAAAGAAGGTGCCGGCTGAAGATGCTTGGTCTGCGTGTTAATCGGAACGAACGCATGAAGCTTCTGACGGGGAACATCCAACATGTAGATGACGTCAAAACTTTGACCGAGCGGCTGAGCGGTCACGGTCAGAAAATCACCCGGACGGCCGCCAGATAACTGCGCACTGGCGGACGGCATGGGCACACTCACGATGATTAGCCCTGCAAGCAAAAGCAGGTTCACACCGACCAACAGCACTATGAGGCCTTGTTTTCTTAACACGGTCACTCTCCCATCGGTTAGGAATACAAATTCCGGCATGTTTTGCGCGCCGCGAAACAAGCCGTTAACGATGGCTTACGCTACTTTGAGGTTGCCAAAAAACGAGGCTAGTCCAAGTGCGACCGTTTGGGATTGAGGAACGCACCGGCACATACCAGTAGAATAACACCCAAAGTGACGATCCAGGGAAACACTCCCCCGCCGCCCTCGGCCGCTCGCTGAACCTCCTCCTGAGCCATCGCAGTGGCAGGGGAAAACCAAGTCAAGCTGGTAGCGACGAAAGCAAGTCCACCTGACAAACTAAGCCGCCGCTGTAAGCCGGTTTTTTCGTTGACGTAAAGCAATTTCATAATGGGCAATTATATCGGTTCGCTTGGGTCAGTAAAGCCACGATACTTTGCGTGCTTACATCGATTTACACACGCGCGGCGTGGACAATCGGAGACAAAAACGGGAATCAGACCGGCTCGACAGGAGCGGCATGAGCTTTAAACACAGCAGAAGATAGGTCGAGCGTATCCCATTTGGGCGATCGCTGACGGGCCTGATTGGCGTAAATTTCGATGGGAATCTTCAAAAAAACGTACGACTCACCGCGAAATGGATGGATGGGCGCGGTCGGGACCGAGCGCGTACCGAGCAACCAATACGCAAATACAAATACAGGTTCGAATTCATTCCCGAACACTTCCGACCACATCGACAAACCATCCAGGTCCTCTCGATTGATCCAGTTTTCCCAGTAGCGTTTTCCACCGGAGTGTTCGTAAGGAAATTTTCGCCCTTTTACATCCACAAGCCACGCTTTTTTTCCCGGTGGATACACGAGAAAATCGAATGACTTAACACGCGCGCCGGAAAAGATTGCGCGACGATGTTCTTCCACGGGCACGTAAGGCCAGCCGCGCGAACGGAGAAAATCCTCGAATGCCGCTTCGTAATGAACGTGCCGTAACGCCATCTTCAGAATCTATCACAACGGAGGATGCGACCACGTAATTTCACGGTGTATCAAACGTACCCGTCACCTTATGAGGTTGCCCGGCGCTATCGTAAATCACAAATTCGAAATCAGTAAGGCCCTGCTTATTCACCTCGTCGCCTCGGGTCTTGTACTCCATCCAGTACGCCTGCGATTCATCCGGCCCCATAATGACGAAACCGGGGCGATGTGGCCTGTCGATGTAGATGGTACGCGTTTCGCCATCAAGGAGTTTGACGGTCAATACCCCGGTATCCGGTTCTAATTCGCACGTCCCAGCATTAATTCGGGCCCGCACAACGCCTTGATAAACCTCGAAGCACAAAACGTCAGAAGCAGCCTCGGTATCCGGCTCATTAAACGGGCTCTCCGCACGCATCCAATCGCCGCCGATCTTCATGAAATCCCGACCGCTGCGTTCTTTGAAAGCGCTGGAGCGGATCTCAACTTCATCGCCGGGTCTGAAACTGCTGAAAGTATACTCAAACCGAAACCGGCCATATTCGTCAGGATCAGCCTCGATTCGCTCCTGACCAACCGTCGTCACCACATAGTCGGCGACACCCACCGGGTTAATGGGTTTGGCAAACGGGTTGAGCAGAAGAAATTCAAACTTTACCGTCTCATCAACATGAACCATCTGATTTTTAACGGTGGACCAAGTTTGTGTAGGCCCCGTTGGTCCCGTATTGGAGGCCAACGAACCAACTGCACATCCCGCCGTCAGCATTGCGATGACGGAAAGGATGGCAACAGCAACCGCCCGCCTCATTGCTCGCCTAAACGGTTGATAGCTTGGACTTGCCATGCTTGCGAACCTTTTTTGTCAGGCGTGATCGAAGAGGCTTGGGAGCGCCGAGCACTTTACCTGTTCGCTTGGTGTAATAGGCTTCGACCTGCTTCGCGTGAGTGAAGAACTCTTCGTAGTTCTGCTCCACATCACAGTAATCACAGTCCTCCGCTTTGTAATCACGGCAAATTTGAGGCCTGGTTTCGTAAACACCGCACATATTGTCCGCTCGAAGATTTTTGCACTTCGTGCGAAATTGCACGAACCAGTCACCCTCTTCCACAAAAATGACAACGCCCTCGTGCATCAGGTACCACCGGATATCGTCGTAATCCCTTGCTGAAGTCGGCTTGTCGATTTCGATCGCCACGTACCGGCAACAGGCAGCGGAACAATGCTCGCAAAGGACGGAACCCATCTTCACCTCGCCTCGTTGTTTTTAAGAGTCCTTGCCAACCATCGCCTCAAAGCGGATTATGATAAGATGAGTTGCTCGGGTCAACGAAAAGAACCGCATCTTCATCCCGAACCAAGTGTCATTTTCAGACATGCGAGTGTGATATGCGTGTAGTGGCTGGGAAATGGCGTTCCATGAAGCTCTTCAGACCTAACGAGCGTATCACCCGACCTATGCCCGATCGCGTCAAAGAGTCTGTGTTTTCGATGCTTGGATCTTATTACGAAACACCGGGCGCACTGCCAGCCCTTCATGTCGCCGACGTCTTTGCGGGTTCGGGTTCGATGGGGATAGAATCGCTCTCACGCGGAGCGATGAACTGCACTTTTTTTGAATCTTCCAAAGTCACGCTCGAAGTACTTAAGCGAAACCTGGATCATGTTCGCGCGGGGCCTGAGGCGCACATTGTCGCGCGGGATGCGTGGCGATTTGCCTACTCAACGCCGGAAGGAGTGCCGTTCGATTTGGTTTTTCTGGATCCGCCCTACCGTGATTCGTTGGATAGCTCGCGGAAGGGACGCATCTGGATGTATCTGCTCAAGCTCGCCCAACATGCAAAACCGGGGCAACTCGTAGTGTTTCATCATCCGACGAAGGTCGGCTTCGATGATTCACCGGACGACGGCTGGGTGTTGCTTGAACAGCGCCGGTTCGGTACGAGTGTGGTAAGCTTCTATCGATATGAATCAGTCGGAGCATAACCAGGAAGAGTCCGCACTATTCGTCCTGCGACGTTTGCGTGAAGAGGGTTACGACGCTTACTTCGCCGGCGGCTGCGTGCGCGATCGACTGTTGGGAACGGTGCCCAAGGATCATGACGTCGCCACGAGCGCGACGCCAGAACAAGTCAACGCGATCTTTTCTCGATCTCGAAAAATCGGTGCGAAATTCGGCGTCATACTCGTTCGCAAATGGGGTTTTGACATTGAAGTAGCCACGTTTCGTACAGAAGGAACCTATTCGGATGGCCGGCGACCGGACAACGTCGCGTTCGCCAATGCCGAGGAGGACGCGCAACGTCGCGACTTCACCATCAACGGCCTGTTCTTCGATCCGCTTGAAAATCGCATTATCGATTTCGTAGGCGGACAAAGCGACTTACAACAGGGTGTGCTTCGCACGATCGGTGATCCATTCGAAAGATTCGCCGAAGATCATCTTCGCATGCTGCGCGCGGTCCGCTTCGCCGCACGATTGGAGTTCGAGATTCACGCTGATACGTTCAATGCCATCAGGAAACTCGCGACCCGTTTGGAGGAAATTAGCCCCGAACGAATCTGGATGGAACTTCAACAGATCCTGACCGCGCCTTGCCGGAAACGCGGATGGCAGTTGATGATCGACACCGGATTGCACCACCACCTCGCACCGCATTGGCCCTGCGAAGATACGACTGATCTCGTCCTGAGCCGACTGGAATGCAGCGGAACCGATCGTATCGACGAAGCGCTCGCATTGTCACTGCTGTTATGCGATACCGACTCCGAAATTATTGAAAAACTCGCAGAAGATCTTCGGCTCAGCAACAAACTTTGGAATGATACGAAGTACCTGCTTGTTTCTCTCATTACCGTTCGCAAAAATGAAGACATGGAGCTTGCGGACTTAAAAGACATCATGGCCCATGAACAGTGGAAAAACCTGCTGGAATTGCTTCGTATCGATGAACAGGCACGCACAGGTACGAATGCCGCCAGCATACGGATAGCTTCATGGGCGGCAAAAATCCATCCCTCTGCGATAAAACCGCCACCGCTGCTCACGGGGCACGATTTGCTCGATATGGGCGTGAAGCCAGATCGTCGCTTCGGCGAAATCATGCAACAAGTCTATCGCGCACAGCTCAACGAAGAAATCGTTAGCCACGAACAAGCTCGAGCATTAGCGAAGCAACTCATATCAAAGTAAGAGCAAAGCAAGTCGTAAAGACAGCGGCCAATTGGCAGAAAAACACCGCACGCACTACACAGGCCCGAGTGCGTCGATGCGATTCTCAACCGAA
>JANQHN010000099.1 GCA_028282665.1 Phycisphaerae bacterium
GCCCTGGACCTCGACGAAAACGGCGCGGTGGGACCGGGTGACGTGGGTGTCGTCAAAAACGCCTTCGGACCATGCCCCTAAACGAAAGAATGTTTCGAAGGTTTCCTTAACAGGGCGTTCTTTCGATTGTTCTAGTTGGCTACCAGTGAATTTGATCGCTCGCTCGTACGCTGGTACGGGCGGGCGTTTTCTTTGTATTTATTGTGGCGATTTACGCCAACCCGACCTTCGCCGTCAATGACCTGCTGGATTTCAATGGCAATGGCAGCGTTGAACCCGACGATGTTGGTGGCGTGAAGAATCACTTCAGCTGCGATGCAGGCGAATCCGGTTGTGTTGGATATTTGCTTTGACAAAGAAGATGCGGTCGTGCCGGGGGAGACGGCGGCGTTGTGAAGCGCGCTCTCGGTCCCTGCTCGTAAGAAAGAAATCTGGAATCGCGTTATCACTTGATCTTATTGTTTTAAATCCGAACGCGATCCCTGAGGGCTTGGGTGGATACTGTTTTGATTTTGTCCTAATATTTAGAGACGTTAAGCCGTTAAAAACGGTTGGCTTATCGAGGCCGTTGCTTGGATGACTGGGAAACGGCCTGCCAAAACGGCCAAACCGCATCAGCCCGCTGAGAATTAGTAAGCGGAGCACAAACGCCGCAAAATGAGTACGATTACGCCCGGATTACACTTAGACTTTTTTTTGTTGGTTCAGTCTGCGGCAGCAACGCAGCAGGCAGCGTTCGAGGGCTTGCTCTGGTTTGGCGGACTGGTACTGCTGTTTGTGCTGGCTGCAGTGATTTTACTCTACGTGCGGAAGCGAATGTTGTCGGAGCGTGGAGAGGCGAAGGTGCCGTTTGACCTGTTGCGTCTAAAGGAGCTGCGCGACCACGGTGAGATCACGATCCAGCAGTACGAAGCACTACGTCAAAAGACAATCGACGCGGTCAAGGCTGATGCGCCCGCTTCGGAGAGTGACGAGCGGAAATTTGAGACGGATTAACGAGTCGTAGCCACGCCTCGATTTGTGCTATGGTGCTATGGACATGAGCTAAATCCGCTGTACATATTGCGTTACAGTATGACCTGTGAGATGGTCGATATGACCGCGAGGGCGTTTTACAGGCGTTCGCTGCACTTGAGGTGGACCTGTTCGTCAAAGTTTGTGGAGTGATACGAGATGGCAAGTGGTGACAGGGATGACGGAGGCTCGGGAAGCTCGCGCGCGAGTACGTGTAGCTTCTGCGGCAAAAGCCAGCGAGACGCGGGACCGATGGTGGAAGGTCCGAAAAACGTCTACATCTGCAAGTCCTGTGTCGAACTATGCCACAACATCATCAAACAAGAAATGCGCAAAGCCTCCGCTGCCCGTGCGGTAGTCGGCAAAATACCCACGCCCCGCGAAATACAAGAATTTCTCGACGAATACATCGTTGGTCAGGAGAGAGCGAAGCGTGTTCTTGCGGTCGCTGTTCATAATCACTACAAGCGCCTGCAACACCTGGACGCGATGAGCAGTGACGACGTCGAGCTTGATAAGTCGAACGTGCTCCTGATCGGACCAACCGGTTCGGGTAAAACGTTGTTCGCGCGAACGCTCGCCCGGTTGCTCAATGTGCCGTTTGCCATTTGCGACGCAACCACGCTGACCGAGGCTGGGTACGTCGGTGAGGATGTCGAGAACATCCTGCTTCGTCTCTTGCAAAATGCCGAGTACGATTTGGATCTCGCACAGCGTGGCATCATTTACATCGACGAGATCGACAAGATCGGCCGGACTTCGCACAATGTGAGCATCACGCGTGACGTGTCGGGCGAGGGTGTGCAGCAAAGCCTGCTCAAGCTTTTGGAAGGCACCGTCGCAAATATTCCGCCGCAAGGTGGACGCAAGCACCCCGAACAGCAATACATCCAACTGGATACGACGAACATTCTATTCCTTTGTGGCGGCACGTTTACGGGCATCGACGACATTATCAAGCGTCGTATAGGTCAGGCGACGATCGGCTTTTCCAATGAAGGAGAACAGCGCGAAGAGGCGGAGGTTCAAAAAGAGACCCTCGCACAGGTCGCGCCGGAAGACCTCGTATCATACGGTATGATTCCGGAGTTGGTTGGTCGACTGCCGGTGACCACTTCGCTCGACCCGCTGATGCGGGAGGATCTGGTCAACATTCTCACTCAGCCGCGAAATGCTCTAGTCAAGCAGTATCAAAAGTTCTTCGAGATCGAAGGGTGTCAGTTGGAATTCTCGACCGGCGCGCTCGAGATGATCGCTGACCGGGCCCTCGCCCGCGAAACGGGTGCGAGAGGCTTGCGTGCGGTGATGGAAGAGATCATGCTCGAACCGATGTACGAACTCCCCGACCGCAATCGCAGCGGTAAGAAGATTGTGACCGAGGCAGTGGTGGAAGGCAAAGAGCCGCTCATTCCTGCCAGCAAGCCTAAACGCAGACGCCGCGAATCGGCGTAACTACTTCGTTTTTAGTCACTTGCGAAAACAATATACGAGGCTCACCGACCTTAGGTGTCGGCTCTAATGCCGCGCGCAGGTTTCCCTGAAACGCTGTGATCCCAAAGAGAAGCACGGAGGCAGTGCAGGAAGCTCTTGTTACTTTGCGGTGGTTGGCGTTGTTTTTGTGAGATGCCTTTCGCAAGCGTCGATTTGGCGCGTTATTGAAGAACCAAATCGCCAAACTCAAATGGTCCGACCGCCATCTGGAATATGTCAGAAGATAGCAGCATGGTTGTGGTGAGACGCCACTACAACAGCAGGGCTATTGCCATATAGCCTAAGAAGGCATGACTTTATCGAAGGATTTGCCGGAGGGGGCTTCCTAGGCTCGGTGTTGGCGATTCAAGGAAACAGTCGGACCAGCGCGGCGTTCGTGTTGAGCGATCGGCTATGCCTTTGTATTAAATGCTTCCTTGCCAGTTGACTTCTTAAAAACGCAAGGCTAGGACTTGATATAAGGATGGAGCCCGAGGCCGGGACGAGTTCCGGCCGGGCGCAGGGTCCGGCGCCATGCATGTCACCCAGGACGCTTTTGAACGCTACGTTCAAATTGAAACGGCTATCAAAGGTAGCCGGCT
>JANQHN010000126.1 GCA_028282665.1 Phycisphaerae bacterium
GGTAGAGCCCATGCGCTCGATGGCGAGCGCATCATGATGGCGGATTTCGCCGGTGACGATCACATCGCCCTCCCCAAGTTCCATTTTGAATGGGAGGGAGCCGGCAGCGCCGACGACGAGAACAGCGCGTTGCAAAACACTGAACCGGTCACCAACCAGTTGCACACACCCTGCCCCAGTCACTTTTTTCAATTTCCTGGCCAATTTGTCGAGAGTCATTTCGCGATTAAACATCCCCACTCGACCGATTCCCCGAACAGCTCGACGCCGGGTCGGATAAATGTCGTAGGCCGGTTCTTCATAAGAATGAGCGGCGATCATCGCACTGACTACTTTGGGTAATGCCTTTGCGCTGACAACGCATTCGAGACGAAACTCGTCTACGAACTCCAGCTTGCCCGGCTTGCCGATTGTTGGATCGGTCGTGTCGCCACCGAAGAAACTGCCCCGGCCGGGGATGCGAAAGGAGCACTTGGTGTAGTCGCCGATCACCCCGCCACCTGCCGCAAAGATTGCTTCCGCAACCGTCTCCACCTCCGCTTCAGGTACGAAAATCGCTAACTTGTATTCGATCGCACCGGGCTCCTCGACATAATCCAACGGCTCGGTCTGTTTGATACCGCATAACGACGCGAGTACATCATTCGTTCCGCCCTCCGCAGCATCCAATGCCGTATGAGCCGAATAAACTGAAATTCCCGCTTTGATGCAGCGTAACAAAACAGTTTCAGTACCATTCCCTGGCGTATTTAAACGCGAGACAGGCCTAAAGATCGGCGGATGATAAGCCATGATAAAATCCACTTTGAGCTTGATGGCTTCATCAACGACCGCGTGCGTCAGATCGATGCAGAGCATCGCCCGCTTGACCGTTTGATTCATATCGCAGGCAATCGGACCGACATTGTCCCAGTCCTGCGCTAAGGCGATCGGCGCGATTGTATCCATCGCCCGACACATATCCGCTACGGTCACCCGGTTCGACCGTTTCATCCGCTTCCCCATCGAACCAACCTCTCACTAGTTTGTGAACACCTTCGCGCAGACTTGATCATTCTTACCGCAATCCACACTCCTCGGCGACGACCACGCGATACGCCTCGAACAATTTCCGCGATATCGATCCAACTTTACCTTCTCCGATGTCTTTTCGTTCCACGCGCACGACCGGCATCACGCGCATGATCGAATTCGTCAAGAACACCTCATCCGCATCCAGCAGGTCATTGATCGTTAGCGGCCTTTCTTCCACAGGCACGCCCGCCCGCCGCGCGATCTCGATGATCAACCCTCTCGCGATACCCGGCAGAACCGGTGTACTGACCGGCGGAGTTTGCAAGACACCTTCCTTCACCACAAACACATTGCTGATGGAACCTTCCGCCAGCAAGTTTTCCGTCGTGAACCAGATCGCCTCCATGCAGCGTGCTTCCCGCGCTTTGCGCAGCGCCAACAGCCTCGGGAGGTAACAGGCGGACTTGTGCCCGGCAAGCGGATCGCTCGTGGATTGCTTGTATGGTGAAACGATCACCGTCACGCCGTTGTCATAGAGTGTATCCGGATAGTCGACAAGTTCGGCCGCGGTCAGCGCAACGGTCAACCGACTCCCCTCCTGGCTGTCCACATCCGACTCGCGCATCGCCCCGGCCGAAACAGTTAAGCGTAAACGGGCTTCGGACAGGTTATTTTGCACCATAAGCGAGGCAGCTTCTTCCGCTGACGGCAACGATTTATCGAGCATGGGCAAGAACAACTCGCGCGCGGAAGCACACAACCGCGCAAGATGCCGATCGTATCGAAATGGCCTGCCTCGTTCGGCGCGAATCGTCTCGAAAAGCCCGGCGCCATAAAGCCATCCGCCATCGGATAAACTCACGCACGCACTATCATCGTCAACGACAAAGCCGTTTAGCCATACCCGCATGCGTCACCGCCCAACATTGAGAGTCCCATTTGCATCCGCCTGATCCCGCGAGTCGTCTATTCCGCTCGCGTCTTACCGCTTCACTGCACAGCCAAGCGCCTCGAACATCCCGAGTGCCTTTGCCAGGCATTCCTCATACTCCGCCATCGGCTCACTATCCGCAATGATGCCACCACCCGCATGGACAAACACCCGATCATCCTCCTGCACCATCGTCCGAATCGCAATGTTCAGTATCAACGAACCATCAAGCCCGATTAGACCGACCGATCCACAATACACGCCTCGACGCGTTGGTTCCAATTCGTCGATGATTTGCATCGCACGAATCTTCGGCACACCCGTAATCGATCCACCCGGGAAAGCCGCTTCCAGCAAATCACACCAATCGCAACCCGCCCGCAATTCGCTGTCGATGGTCGCAACCCGATGGAACACTTTCGGATGCGTTTCGAGATCTACTGCGCTGACGACCCGAACACTTCCGTATTCGCTTACTTTTCCGATGTCGTTGCGCAGAAGATCCACGATCATCGCCAGTTCAGCTTCATCCTTTTCGCTATCGAAAAGGTCTTGTCGATTCCGCAAATCTTCTCCCACGGTTCGACCACGAGGCCTAGTGCCCTTGATGGGACGTGTACGGACATGGCGACCGCAGAGTTGAAGAAACAGCTCCGGCGAGGAAGACATGACCGCGCGATGGCGAAGTTGTTCCTCACTGCCTGATTCGTTTTCGCCGTCGCCATTCTCATTCCAACTCATGTACGCCGCAAAGTTCGCCGGACTCGCCCGGCGAAGCCTGCGATAGGCACCGATCGAATTAAGTGATGTTCGAATTTCGAAGCGCTGAGTCAGATTGACCTGATAGATGTCGCCGGCTGCAATGTAGGTTTTAGCCCGAGCTACCTTTGCCAAATACGCATTGAGAGTCATGTTACCGGCCGGGCTACCATTGTTAGTAAGAACGCCTGCCTCCCCAATATCGTCTATCTCTTTGCGGGCTGCTTCGGTAAGTAGTGTCTCGATGATTCGGCATCGATCATATGCCGAACCGCGCGACCTCAGTTCGCTCGCTTCACCGGGCCAATCCACCGCGATGGCGAACCACTTATTCGCATGAGCATCGAAAACGGCAGCGTGGTCATACAGACCGAATCGTGCGACAGGCCAACAAAGATCGTCGCGTGTACGAACCTTCAGGCCCTCCAACGCCAAGCCCGCCTCATAGGCGAAGAACCCAATCCACCCGCAACCCGGGAGATCGTCCTTTGAGGGCATCACCGCAGGGTAGGCGTTGACAAGATCTCGGAGTTCTCGAAAAAGGAAGAGCCCGGCCGAGCCTGCCCGCGGCGGCCATTCCACGACGCGTACAGGATTAAACGCATAGATCGAAAATCGCCCATAAGGTTCGGCGCCATGAAGACTTTCAAGCAATACGGTATTTTGCCGGCGTGAGAAAGTCACAGCGACTGCCTCTCTACTCACGCGCAAGTCAAGGGGAAACGCAAACAATCTTCCGCACGGAATTACTACTTCATTGGCCATGGAACGTGAGTATAGCCCGGCTGCAGGAGATTCGTAACCGCACAGAATTGCGACGTGAACCAAAATCTCCAGCAACGTGGCCTACGAACGTTCGACAGGTACTGACCGCCCTGTGAATTGACAGTCCTCACGACCGGTCGTAACCTCATAATTGTCGGCCTGTGCGATGGTTGGAAGCGAATCTCACGCAAGGAAATACCCACATGTCCACATTGAAAAATTTCCCAATTGCAGTTGTTGGGGTGCTCCTGTTGATCGGTGACCTTTCGCAGGTGTTTGCTGAATCAACGCCAACTAAGCCCGTCATCTCCACTCAGATTGGTGAAATCACGGGAAACGATGTCTACGTGCGATCTGGACCAAGTCGGAATTACTATCCCGTGTGCAAACTCAACGCGGGGCAGCGCGTGCGAATCGTAGCCAAAAAGCAGGATTGGCTTGAGATTTTACCAGCCCCGCAAACGTTCAGCCTGATTTCAAAACAATACGTCGACACAATCGATAACCGTTTAGGTACGGTGAACGGAAACAATGTTCGCGTCCGGGCCGGCTCTAACATCCCTGAATGGGCCAAAGAACGCTACTGCATCCAGACACAACTCGACCGGGGCGCTGCGGTGAAAATTGTGGGGCAGTTGGATGAAAACTTTTTGAAGATAGAGCCGCCGGCCGGCGTAGTGCAATACATCCATATCGATTTTGTTCAGATCGTGCCCGACGCGTTGATTGACTTGGAAAGGCAAACGTCGAAACCTGCGGATACGTCAACCACAAATCCCCGTCCCGAGCAGATCCCTCAGTCTCCTACAGAAGGTGTGGGTGCAACGGACACCGAATCGGCTGATCAAACAGTGAAGACTAACGACGTTTCGTCGCTTGAATCGGTCGAAGTGAAAACCCCAGCACGGGAGCGACTGATCGCGCTTGACGAACAGGCGAAAAGCGAAATCAAAAAGCCCTTGCTCGAGCGCGACTTCGTCCCCCTGATCCTGGAGTACAAGAAGGTCAACAAATCGGCAGGTGACGAATTTGATAAGCTCTACGCACAGACGCGCATCCAACAAATCGAATACATGGAGCGGATTCTGGAATCTGTACGGAAGATCAACAAGATCACCAAGGACGCAGAAGAAGCTCGCCGAGCACATCTTAGTGAACGTGCCCGCATGCGTACGGTTGAGCCGAGTGTGCCCGGCGGGTTCGATGCCCAAGGTGAACTGCGCATCAGTGCTGCATTTGCGGTGGAAAGCGGTCCGAAGCGATTCCGCTTGATTGATCCCTCCAGCGAAAAAGCGCGCACGATTGCTTACGTGGAAATCACTCCCGGTTCGTCAGTGCGAGGCGAGGATTTTGTAGGCAGGTACATCGGCGTACGGGCAAGCGAAAAGCGACTTTTGACCGGCGGGGTCAACCCGATTCCAATCTACGTTGCGGCGGAGCTGGTTTCCCTGGAGCGTGAAAAAAGCGACGAATAGTTACGAATTTAGATCGCGCATCAGGCTGACGAACCACCGGTTTGACGATAAGCTGTCCGTTTCCAAAAGCTCGCCATTGAACGTAACGATGCAAATAGATCGGGTGGTGTATTCAATCAAAAGAGAATCAGGATCAACCATGCGTTCCACAAGAAACAAACTAAAAGCGTTGAAGATGAAGCTTTGGCCCGTCCTCGCAGCAGGCACACTGCTCCAAGCAACCGGTTGCCAGTTTGACGCTCAAGCTGCCGCATTCGACTTATTGACCAGCGTCAGCAACTCCTTGGTTCAGACGTTCCTGTTTAACTCGTTTAACCTGATCTGATCGAATTCTAAACGAGGACGTCTCGAACGAACATGGCCTACGCTAATCGCTCCAGTGATGAGCTTCGACAGGTAGTCGTCATTGGTGATGGCGCGATGGGCACGTTGTGCGCCTCCATGCTCAACGAGAAAACACCCGCAGTCAGGATGTGGAGCGCTTTCCCACAGCAGGCGGATGAACTCGGACGCGATCGGGAAAACAAGCGGTTTCTACCTGGTTTTTCCATTCCCACCGGTATTGAAATCACCGCAAGCGATAAGCGAGCCTTCGTCGAAGCACAACTAATCATCTCGGCTGTCCCCTGTCAGCATGTTCGATCAGTGTGGAGCAGGCTTGCACAGCACACCCCACGAGATGTCCCCATCGTCAGCGCGGCCAAAGGCATCGAGATCGATACGCTACGCCTGCCTACGCAGATCATCGAAGACTGCCTCGGGAAGGTGCCGCTCATCGCCTTGTCGGGGCCTTGTATTGCGTCTGAGGTAGCTGCGTGCAAGCCCGCAACCGTGGTGGCGGCAGCGGAGGATCCCGCGCTGGCGACACTCGTACAACTCCTGTTTAGTAATGACTATTTCCGCGTTTACACATCGAACGATCTGCTCGGTGTGGAACTTGCTGGGGCAGTTAAAAACGTCATCGCGTTGGCTGCGGGTATCTGCGACGGGCTCGATGTCGGATGCAATGCGAAGGCTTCACTCCTTACGCGCGGGTTGGTAGAGATAACCCGATTGGGCGCTGCAATGGGCGCGCATGAAGAGACATTTATGGGATTAGCCGGCCTGGGCGATCTGGTCACGACTTGCATCTCTGCGGCAAGCCGAAACCGTACCGCCGGGGAAAAAATCGGCCGAGGTATGCGTACGTGCGACGTAATTGAGTCCACCCCCTCTGTCATCGAGGGCATCCCGACAACGCAAAACGTGATAAAACTCGCAAAACGATTCGATGTTGAGATGCCGATTACAGAAGCGGTAGCTGCCGTGCTATTTTGCGATCTATCTCCCGGGGAAGCGATCCATCAGCTCATGACACGAACACTCAAACCGGAGTGAATGAAATTGCAAACTCGTATCTACCGCCGATTACGATGATTTTGGTAATCGCTGACAACGCGTGCCAATCGCGCAAGCATTTCCCTGCCCTCAAAAGATGTTTCCAACCCTACAAACTGGAAACCCAGCGAAGCACGATCGTGGCCCGCATCTTCCTTGTATCGCAAAATGGCATCTAGAATAATCGGCGCCTCGCCAGGTCGTGGAACAAACAAACACTCGCAGGATTGGCCTGCATCAATGGCAGCAGTATGTGCAGCATCCACACGCATACCACCGGCGGAAATATCTTCGAGTTCGCCGTAATAGACTTCGCGTTTTTTGCGATCCTCGCTAGCCGGCAACGAAACTCTCCAAAATTGTACACTGACCACAACGCCTGCCGGCGGACTCACTCGTTTGTACGCGCGGCGTTGCAGGTGCTGTAGATGATCTGGCCAGGCGATGGCAAATGAATTCTGATCGCATTCCAACGGTACAGGTTCGCGCGTCGTGGAGAACATGCATTTCTTATGCCCCAGTCGAAATGTAACACCGAGCGCCGCCCCAATTGGCGGAATCACTGCGGGTACATCCTGTTTGGGCTTGGGCTTGGTCGTGCAGATGAACTGTTTCCCCTCGTCGCATGCCACAAACGAAGCACGATACGTTCGCCACGAATCAGTAATCCGATGCGTGATGGTGATCTCCAGTTCCCGCAATACCGCATCCGCCAGGATTTCGTCTTTTCGTTGATCTACGCTTTTGATGGCCTGTTTCATGAATCGCCTTACTGATCGTTTCGCATCATGTCTGCCAGCACTTCCCTAAGCCGCTCACACGTGCCGGGGTTACTACCATCCAGCAGGAACTCGAGGCCGAGCACCGCATGGTCTGCATCGCCGCTTTGGGTGATATTTCGAACCCTTGCGGATAACTCGAACGGTTCGTGCGGATCACCAGCCTCGAACTGAATGCGGACCCTGTCATCCATATCGGTCATGTAGGCAAGGGTACTTTCTATCCGGCAGGCAATCCCATCCGGACTGAGATTGAGCATCGCTGTTTCAAAACATGTTTCTCCTTGATCGGTTCCTATAAACAACAGAACGGACGTATCTGGCTGAAATTGGTAACGCCTGCTCCGCCTTCGCTGCCATGCGGAGACCGTTTCAGGCCTAACCAAATAGACTGCGTTTTTGCAGGATGAATCCACTGGGCGGATACATCTTGCGGGGAACATATAACGCTGACCGTCCAAAATAACCGCAGCCTCCAACGACTGCGCCGCAAAAAGCAGACCCGCTGTGGACGATGCATTTTCCAATTCAATTCGCAAAAGTGCGTCGTCAGCCTCCACAAGGAATCCGGCAACTTCGATGGTTGTTCCGCCACTTAACGGTTTGATGCGAATAGGCGCGCGCGCGGATACGGCCTCATCCAAAACCAGGGTTGATACATCAGGCGC
>JANQHN010000058.1 GCA_028282665.1 Phycisphaerae bacterium
GGTCACCATCGAAGTCAGCCAGTAAACACTGGTCGCCACAGTCGTACAACGTGCCGCCCGGACCCGCCAGGCAGGAATAGAAGCCACTGAGATCAACGAGGTCGAGCACACCATTGCCGTCCATATCCCCCGGCGATGCGAATGCACTGAGCGATACAAATTCGCCGCACTCGTTGCCCGTGCAGTCCGCGACGCGAACCGTGCCCGTACCCGCGAGTGTGGGGTTGCAAAGCTCAACAGAGTAACGAACGATGCTGTCACCGGCAGAGAAAGCATCGGCATTCACCACCAGGTTGTCGGTATCGTCCATCATCTCGATCGTGCAGATACCCGTGTCCCACATCGTGCTTTCTTCGGCACGGCCGTCATAACGCTCGGGGAACGTCGCTGACTCGATCGTGATCGACCAACTATCAAACGAGCCGAAATTGTTGTTGGCATCGTCGACTACTTTCAGTGAGTACGTGCCTGCAGCGACATTGCCGTCCAGCACAAACAACGCCGGACCGCCTTCAGGCTGATAGGAGCCCGTAAACGGAGCCTCGCTGGAGGAGTCCGGAATCGGAGCCGCCGCTTCATCATCCAACGTCGTGTCAATGAAGTCGTTGCCCGTGCTGCCGATGTCCGAGAACAGTTCGATAAACGTCGGCTCAACCAGCGTCATTTCAATATCGTCATCGAACGGGTGTGTGATGTTGAACGTGATATTGACGTCGCTAATCACATTCGTATCCGAAACGGTGATACTCGAAGTCACGCCAGCCGCGTTATTGTTCGGAATCTGCTGCGGCAGATCGTCACTGACATAACGCTTCGAATTGCTGACCATACCACTGCAGATTGGTGCGACGGCATCAAACTCAATGAGATGATACGTTCTTAGGCCACATCCGTCGATTACTTCCAGGTACGCCCGGCCGTTTGCATTCGGGTCGATCAACTTTACCTCGACATCGACTGAAGTGGCGCCGTTGGGCGGGTTAGGCGTGAGCGAGACGATCTCGACGTTGTCGGCGTAGGGAGCGAGATCCACGAACTCGATGCCCGTGTCAGTCACTTCCAATTCGGTAAACGTGGAAAGCCACGTCACTGGTCCTATCGAACAGCCTTCCAGCAGTGGCGGATTGACATCACCGTTCGCACCGAGCAAGTCGACTGGGACGTTAATGATGTTCGTCGCACAGTCAGTGATTTCCACCTGTCCGCTGCCATCTAGTGCCGGATCGATCAATTCTACGACGTAATCGACAACCTCGTCACCCGGCACGAACGTAACATCGAGCTGGAGGTTCGTTGCGTTGATCAGATCGACTGAGCAAATGCCGCCCGGTGCAAAATCAACGGCCTGGCCTACGTAACGTTCTTCGCCGCACGGTGACTTGAGCGTCATCGACCAGCGACGCCACACGGTGTCATTAGTGCTTTGAAGGCGGAAATCGCCCACCATCAATTCCCAAGCACCCAGGGCGTCTTGATTAGCCAATGCGAACATCATATTGTCGCGTTTGTCTCCAGTGATGCCGTCACCGATGAATTCGCCGCGGCCGTCGGGTTGGTGAGGACCAACGAATGCGATCGAACCCAGCGCGGGTTCAAGATGCGCATCGTCGGCTTCGGCGATGTCGTCGTCGAGTGTGATATCGATGATATCTTTCGTCAAACCGACCGACCCACGTTCATCCATACCGACGCGGTTCACCAGTGACGCAAACGCGCCACCATGTGTCAAAGTTGACGCGATACGCCCGACGTTCTCCGTGTCGATTGTGATGGACGCTTCCACTTCACCGACCAGGAACGAGTCCTCGACCATGACGGTCGAAATCACGCCCGATGGATCGCTGGACGGAATCTCTGCCTGGACTTCTGCACCGTAAATACGATCGGTGGTGACTTCGCCTTCGTTCACGGGTGCGGTCGTATCTGTGAACGAATTAAGCGAAATCTGGCTTTCACAACTGTTTTGCCCCAGGTCGGTCACGGTAACCGTACCTGAACCCGATTGACCAACGTCCACCAGCGAAACTGTATAAGGCACAACGAGATCGCCCGGTTCGAAGTCTTCGGGAAGAGTGACTTGCAGGTTCGTGGCGTTCGAGAGTTCGATTGACGCGATGCCGGAATCGAACCCAAACGTATCGCTCGCGGTACCTGCGAAACTTTCCGGACCCGAGAAAGCGGCTGTAATTTCAAGCGACCAACTGATCAGTCGCGCGCCACCTGAAGCCGAGGATGAATCGTCGATCACGTTGAGCGACCAAGTACCATTCGCTTCCTGACCGATCAACTGGGCCAGACCTGCCGGGTCTTCGGGAAGCCAAGTACCCGTGTACGGCGAATCACCGCTGAGAATCGGCATAATCTCCTCAGCGTCGTCGTCAAACGTCGCTTCGGTGATATCGAATGCAAGACTGCTGCCGCGGTCCGTGATCAACTCGACCGATGAGCCACCGGGTGAAATCAGAAATACATCCATATCGGGTGGGCGAATCGTTTCGATTGTGATAGTTACGTTGACATCTGAAATCGTTCCGAATTCGTCAACCACAATGTCCGAATTGATGCCCGGTCCCCCCGGCTGGTTGTCCGGCACCCAAATAGGATCGCCAATGTAACTACGAACGCGCTTTGAGAAATTGAACCCTTCGCAAAGCGGTGCGAAGACGTCGATGTTAACGATTTTACAGGTCGTGTTTCCGGCGCAGTCGGTCACGAGCAGTTTGCCAAATCCACTATCGTTACCATTCTGCAAAGCGACAGTGAAATTGATCGTGGGATCACCCGGCGTAAAGTTTAGGTCGACAAGCCAGAGGTTTGTGTCGTTGATGAGTTCGACTTCGCAAATACCTGTTGCGTCGACATGATTGTCCGTTGCGGTTACCGCAACAAGATTGTTCGCGAAATCAGGCGTCAAAGTGACGTCAGGATCAACATCTTCCGCCAGATCGGGAGCGGCGTCGTTGAGAAATACTGCAAGGTTGTACGTCTCAGCTTCGCCGACCGTCGAAGATTGCGACTCAACGCTAACGTAGTGCGTGCCGGAAACTTTCGCGACAAAGAAGCCACCCTGCGCGGGGTAGTCGGGCCCGGACTGGATCGAGTTCGAATCGCTGATGTCGCTGATCATGATATCGCCGCTCGGATCGTACACCACGAGCTTACCATGGAATGCGAATGGGTCATTCGTCGGACTATCAAAACCCGACCCGTCGCGCTCAGGGTCACCATCCAGTGCAATAAACACACGGTCGCCTTTAATAGCCTCGAACGCAAAGGTGTCGACATCATCAGCGTTAATGATCTGACCGGCGAAATAGTTTTTGCCGGTGCGATCCGCGGACGCAATGGTGTCATTCGGCTCGCATTCGGTCAGCGGAGCGCGCGAGCCCGGCTCCACGCCGACGTGAAGGCGATAGCGATGAACCGTACCCGAGTCATTCTGAGCGTTGACGACCAGGTAGTGAGTCGCGTCTGTGGTGAATTGTGCGCCGGCAATGACCGGAGATGTGGTCGAATAGATGTAGCGCAGATCCTCAATCGGTGCGTTGGCGCCGTCCGCGTCCTCGTCATCGAATTCGATTAGGGTGGCACCTTCTGCGCCGTAAAAGCCCATGTCCAGATCCAGTGTGCTGTTGCTCGTGCCACCGTTGTTGGCCCAAGCGTACACGCGGTCGCCGGTCAAGCCCTCAATCGCCCACCAGTCAAAATCGTTCGGACCGACGATCTGTCCACCATTGAGCGGAGTTTCCGTGAAAGTAGCATCGAACCAGTCGTTGTTCGGCTCATCCTCGTTCATTTCATAAGAGAAGGAGGTGTCGATGGTCAGCGAGTACGCGCCGGTAACGTTCGTTGTACTACCGTTGTCCACGTAGATGTAGTAATCCTTGGTGGTTTCCATGTACGTCATGATAAGTTCATGTTTTCCACCGCTGGTCGATGTGGTGCTGTGGTTGGACGCACCGTTGCAGCCATCCGGGAAGAACGGAGCACAGGACTCGTCGATGTACAGCACACCGTCAAACCCGACAGCGACAAGCTCGATGGCATACCAGCCGTCTTGCGGCGGCGTAAAGACGTATACGTGGTCCGGACCGGCTGCATCCGTTGTGTTGGCCACGGCGCATTGGTCAAGCGATTGCTCGAACAGAAAATCGTTGCTCGCGCTATCAATGTTGTTTAAAACTACAGTGGGTACCTCGCTGGGCAATGCCGAAACAGTCGCACAGGTATCCGGATTTGCCGCGTGAACCGTATCCACGATCAACGAGAAAGTGAAGTTGTCGTGCGTCGCGTCGTTGTGATCGATGCCGATAAAGTACTCGGTTCCGGCGTCGAGTCCGATATCAAAGCTAAACGGTCTGCCGTTACCGCCAGCTCGCGCACCTCCCCAGAAGAAGTACTCACCATTACCCGCATCCTGAAAAACATAAATTGCGAACCGACGGTCTGAGGAACGTAACGGTGCCGTGTGCCAAGGATGCACCATGAATCGATAAGTGTCGGTTGCAGCCGGCGTAAAGCTGTAGAACACGTCCGGACCATCGTCGTTCCCGGTGACGCCTGGAATGCCCGTGTCCTGGATTGTGTTATTGGCCAACACGGTTGTACCGCGAATAATCACCGGTAGATCAGTACCAATAACCTCAGCGTTCGCGACTGTATCATTCACCGGCGCAGGAAGCGCTCCTAATGCCGACATAGGCATAAAGGCCGCCAGCGCGAGGGCTGACAGGGCGAGCGTGAATACAGATATTAGTCCGTTACTTTTCATGATTTTGATTTCTCCCTGCATAATGGTCTTGGGTACGTGGCGAGAGGGTTTCGATGTACCGCCTACCGTTAGGCGGTTGGAAGAATAGCGTGCACAAATGCACGTCCTAATGAATCGAGAATTCGCTCTCGCAACAATTTGGAATGTACGTTGCGGGCGTGGGCGGTCGATCACACCTTTTCCCCTCGCGCGACGCGACCAACGGTTGCCGCGTGCGATCGAAAGAGCCGCGATGAATGTTCATCGGCCCAAGACGTTACTTTACCTAGTTTTTGTCTGGAATGTCAAGGTAACGCGGACCATGCATGACGTGATTTGGCGCCGGGCAGCCATCCCAAAACTGCTTGTGGGACAAGTCTCAATCAATTCATGCGTTATTCGTGTGTAAATGAAAAGAGAGTGTTTGCACATTGGCGATACGATTAGGTACGATGACGTTCGGCGTTGGATGGCACTTCCCTTGCAACGCGATTACGTGCGTTTTAAACTGGGATACTTGATTGGCGACGGCTTTGCTTAAAGGGGACGTGATTTGCTGGTTGCAATCGCGACCTGGTTTACGTCATACGTTCGATCAGGCGACGGTCGTCATGAATGTCACACCTGTATGCGTTATTGGGGGCTTCAATGCTAAGGCGAACTGAACTGCTAACGTGGGTTTTTTGTATTCTATGTGTCTTGTTAATGGCGATGGGCAATGCTTATGCTGTGGCGCCCCCCGCAAGAGACGCATACTTTCACGATTACAATGGAATAATTCCTATTGTTGTATCTGAAGATGCTTTTGTTGTGAAATTGGTTGATGGCGTGGGCGTCTCTGCGGGAAACAGGCCTGACTTTCTTCCGCCGGCTCTCTATCCGGAATCATTGCCTGAATCTGCGAAGAAGCTCGAACTGAAAATGGAGAACCGTGGACTCTTTATCGTGCGCCATGTCGAACCCGATGTGTTGCTGCGGATCCCGCAAGTCGAGTGGGTTCTACCGCTGGTTTATCGCGAGGGTTTTGGGGTCCCCATTTACCCGCAAAACAAAATCATCGTACGTTTTGAAAAAGGAACCAGTGCAGCGAACATCGAGACTTTGGCTGAGTCGATGGATTGTGATCTGACAGCCTTGCCTCGCGGATACGGACGTTACATTTTTGTGCCCCGGGAAGTTTCTTTAAACATACTGCTTGAAACCGCCAACACGATTCACGAGGCCGCGGAGAGCGCCTTATACGCCCATCCGGACTTCTTTCTTCCCAAGGCCACCTATTCGCCTCCGGTCATCGAAGACACCTATTACATTACACAGCAATGGCATTTGGACGGCGATGTTGCGAAAGGAGCGATGCCGGGCAGTGACATTAACGTCGAGGCAGCCTGGGACACTGACAACGGCTCGTTTGCTGAGGGGAAGTTCGAGATTCGCGTTTCCGTGTTGGACGAATGCGTCGAGATGCTCCACTTTGATCTTTACCCGAACTGGTGGGCCGGCTTGGACTTGGATGTTTTCCCGCCGGATACTGACCCAAGCCCCGATGGTGGAGAACGGCATGGAACCTCTTGTGCAGGCGTCGCAGTTGCGGCAGCCAACGATTACGGCGTTCGCGGTGCTGCACCGCGCTGTGGTTTGATGGGCGTCAAGTTCTTCGGCGCCTCCGTCAGCGAGCAAGCGGATGGTTACTATTTTAGCGTCGATCCGGACTACAGCGGCCAGCACGAGGATGGTGCAGCCATATTGAGCAACAGCTGGGGTTATGTTGACGGCACGTTGCTGCCGTCGGACGTGGTAAACGCCATCAATTTCGCCGCAATAAATGGGCGCGACGGACTAGGATGTTTGGTTCTTTTTGCCGCTGCGAACCACGATCACACGGTCAACGGCGTGCAGAGTTTGGGGCAGCTTCCCACGGTGCTTACTGTTGGTGGCACCAACAGCAACGCCATGCATACCGAATTTAGCGACGTAGGGCCGGAAGTCTACATCGCTACGCCGACCAACGATCGGGGTGAT
>JANQHN010000210.1 GCA_028282665.1 Phycisphaerae bacterium
CTCGTCTTCGCAAAGCAGGATGGTCTCGTGGCCGCCGGGAGCGTACTCCGCTTCAAACTGCTGTCGTTCTGCTATCTTCTTTTGAGAAATCGGGAAATGCGTATGAAACGTTGAACCTATGCCCAATTTACTTTCCACCGTAATGAATCCACCGCATTGCCGAACGATGCCGTAAACCGTGGCTAACCCCAGTCCCGTTCCTTTGTCTACCGGCTTGGTCGTAAAGAATGGATCGAATATCCTGCTCTTGGTTTCTTCTGACATGCCTTCGCCCGTGTCGCTGACCGTAATGCGTACGTAACGACCATGCGTGACGCTGGCCATTTCTACAACTTCTTCGTCTGTCAGGTCGATACGGCCTGCAGCCAGACTGAGCAGACCGCCGGAAGGCATCGCATCGCGCGCGTTGACCACCAAATTCATGATGACCTGTTCGAACTGACATTTATCTACGAAGACGGCAGGCAACTCTCTGTCGAAATCCATTTTTATTTCAATGTGCTCGCCAATGAGCCTGCGAAGCATTTCCTCCATATCAGTAATCACCCACTTTGCATCGATCACCTCCGGGTTGCTGAGTTGTTGTCGACTGAAAGTGAGCAATTGGCGGGTTAAGAGCGTGCTGCGTTCGCCCGCCTTACGTATCTGGTTAATGGCTCTTTCAAGGTGCTCCCTCAATCCCGGTTCCGGGATTTGGAACGTCAGATTGGAAGCATATTCCGCATATCCGAGAATCGCGGTTAGCATGTTGTTAAAGTCATGGGCTACGCCGCCCGCCAATCGCCCAATTGCTTCCATTTTTTGCGATTGGCGAAGTTGGAATTCGAGCTTGCCGTGTTCCTCTTCAAGTCTCTTGCGTGGAGTGATGTCCTCGGCCAGCCCCGCAATGCGATAAATTTCGCCTTCAATATTATGAACGGGCACAGCTTTTGACGCGATCCAACGAATGGCGCCTTGGGGGGGTTGTACACGAAATTCGGGAAATTCCATGGTTTCCCGCTTCCGCTGCCGGTATTCATCGATGGTTCGAATGATGGCGGGCCGGTCCTCTTCCAATACATTATCCAGCCAGGATAGAGCGTCTTGATACAAAGATTTGCATGATTTCCCCCAAATTTTTTCGTATGCGGGACTAACATAGATAACTTCGTTCCAGTCCGGGGAACTTAACCAGAAAACATCGGGTAGATTTTCGGCAAGCTGTCGAAAACGTTCTTCGCTTTCGCTTAGCGCTTTATTGCTAATCGAAAGTTCGTGGGTACGTAGCGTGACCTTTTGCTCTAGGTGCCCGTTGGCTTCCTCCAAAAGCCTCGCGCGGTCGAGATTTTCAAGCAGGATCGCGAGCATGCGGATTGCGTTCCGCAAGACGGTTAAGAGCTCATCGTCAATCGTTTCCTGATTGCCCTCCAGGGCAAAATAGCCCCAACTGGTTTCGCGTGTTTCGATCGCTTGCGATTTGCCGGTGGTCTGATCCGGAGAGTCAACCTTTCGTAAGTGGACTCCCAGATCGTATGAATTTACGCTCTCGACGAAAAGTGCGATCACACGTTTCGGGTCCCTGAGCTGGCTCAGGTTGATGATGAGCAGAAAAAGCTCGTGGATCAGTACGTGATTTGCAATCATA
This sequence comes from Phycisphaerae bacterium, assembly GCA_028282665.1. Lineage (GTDB taxonomy): Bacteria > Planctomycetota > Phycisphaerae > UBA1845 > UBA1845 > JANQHN01. The sequence continues at coordinate 1,625 of JANQHN010000210.1, forward strand.
TCTACCGGTACGTAGTTTTGTTCAGGAACGAGGGTGCGTATTCCGAGAGGAATTCTTCGGGATCAATAAAGTACGGGTTTTCGGTAATGACACCCCCATTGATAATGTAAGGATGTGTCCGCAAGACGCTCATGATTTCCTGACCGGTAAATACAGTCACGTTGTACATACAGATAGCGAACCAGGGCTTATCCGAAATGAAGTAATTGAGCCGAGATTCGTAGGCCATGAGGTCCTCGATGCCAGGTATCGCCTCTTTCGCCCAGAGCATTTCTGCGGCCGCGCGAATGTGACGCCGCCCATTCGATTGACTGGTTTCGTGAAGCGCGTTCAGATTGCGATCCACGGCGCAAGGCGAGAATACACCGTCTGGATAATACAGATCCTTGACTGAAACGAATTGAAAACAGTCCGGATCCATAGTGTGATCCGCACAACATGGAAACTTGGCGCCGTACGCTTGCCTGAAATCGACTTGCGTGCGCTCGACGGGGCAATACAGTTGTAAGTCACCTGCTTCGTCACCTTCGTGCAAGAATCCCAATATAATCTCATCTCGCTCTTGTGGGGTTTCGTACAACCCGCACATATGGACACCCCAGTTACAAGTGAAATTGCCGATCCCCAGCCTAAGCTTTGCCTGGTCGGATGTTTGGATTTGCATAACGTGCTCCCCTTGTATGGCTGCATACGTACCCGCGTCCTGCAGGTGGGGGCTGATCCTGCAATGGAGATGACCTCGCACGATCGTTGATCGTGCGGTCTGTTTACTGTATCGACTCAAAGGTATTCTTAAACGAGCATCGTCAAAAGTCCAGTCTTGCAGTAATAGTTGATGGGCGCTAACGATATGTTTACGCAATGCTAGAAAACGACAAGTCCAATTTATGGAATCTTAACTGCATCTTATGTTGTCGGTTTGGCTTATTGCGGTAATCTATGCATCTCCAGCAGCGAGGGGGAAGGAAGCGCACCGCTTCGCAGCTTGACTTTACAAAGATGTTGTCGATCCGGCAGTATTAGGACCTATTGGAGGCTCTGGCCTTCCGTAGACTGCTGTGGGTCTTTACTTAGATAGGTGTTTTGGATTTAAAACCTGGAGGAGGAATTGAAATGAAGAAGATGCTGGTTTTTGCTTTGGTTCTCGCGGTTTGCAGTCCTGTTATGGCGGGTTCGAATTTCTCGGCCGGTGCTATCGGCAATGCGATCGTTCAGCCTGGCGGCAACCGTGACGCCGATTACGCTCTTAACATTGAAGGCGCCAACAATGGCAGTTTCGCGTCGTACGGCGTTGTCCGTTTTGACTCGGCTGGCCTGCTGAACGTGATCGAAGCGGCATTCCCCGGCGGTTATGAGATTCAGTCGATCTCCCTCGAAGTCACCCAGTGGAATGCTGGCTTTACCACCAACGGTCAAGTAGACCTGTACTTTACCGAGGATGACACCACCTCGCTGGCTCCCGGCGTAAACAGTGGCCAAACGTATCCGTGGTCGGCGACCGACTTCGCCCCGCATCAAATGCTGTCCAGCTACAACTTCGTTGAAGTTGCCAGCGGCCACACCGAATCGCACGTGCTTTATGACATCAACAGCCCTGATGCTGCCAGCACCGCATTGCTGAATGACTTCCTTAACGACAGCCTGCTGTCCGTTGCGTTGGTTGATGCCGATGCCAACGTCGCCGCCACTTACGCTGGCTACACCAACTTCAACTATGATGGCCCGGCGCTGGTTGTCAACGCCATTGTGCCCGAGCCCGCAACCCTCGGTTTGCTGGCCTGCGGTTTCCTGGCGGTCATCCGCAAACGCTAAGTTCGGTGTCTGATATCGAACAGGCCTTTTTGATAGTACTTAGCACTTAAAAGCCTGTTAAAATACCCAATTGTACGAACGGGAAGTGGGTCCACCGGATCTGCTTCCTTTTTTTGGGGTTTTCGATGGTTGATGGGGATCTGCTTTTCATCCCAATACAAGCGTCCTCTATTGGGCCTATCTTGAACTTGTCGTCTCAAATCGACGATTGCCCGATCGTCATCATCTAGAATTACTTGCCGTATTATTGCTGTAACGGATGGGATAGAGCGCGTCGAGGCCGGCGTTGATTGTGTAACTGACATGCGCAGAGTTCGGCGTCTCATCATCCTGCTCGTTGTTTATGTTGTGTGGAGACGTTCGGCTGTTTCCCACTTTCGGTTTTTCTACCAGGGCGAGGAAAGAAGATATGGGTTCACGGGCATGGGTTGTTGTGACGTTGGTTTTGGTGTTAGTTTCGACGTTGGAGTTGGCTTTTGCGCAAGAAACGCCCGATAGCGCCAAGCACGAGTGGGTCGGTTTCGAGTCACCTGTTTCTACGAAACTCGGTATCGATCCGCCTTCGGTCGACTTGCCGCAAAACGGTTTGCCACACATTTTGCTGACCGGTTATTGGCCTCCCACAAACGAAATGCTCCGCCAGTTCAGCCAGGATATTGAGCAAAACCCCAACGGCTGGGCGGGCGAAAACTGGGAGGCCCGAGGCTACAATGTGTTTGCATTTTTCCCTGAATTTCCTGGCGGTACAGGAGAGAATCCTAAAGGCGACGGCGATTTCGAAGTCGATTACCAGGACACCTCCAACGATTGGTGGTCTTTGGTGGAGACGATTCGCCCTATCGCCATCGTCACTTTTAGCCGTGCGAACACCACGAACGGCTGGGAACTTGAAGGAGGAAACAGGAACTACTCGTCTACCGTTTGGCCTTATTGGAGCAACGACTACCTCGACCCGAAGAAGCCCACGCCCGAACTGCCCAGCTATGACGATCCTCCCGGAACCGAGCGTTTCTCGACACAGCCCATTGACGAAATCATCGCGGCGGTGACGGCATCAGGCGCAAACGTCGACCCATTCAGCACGGCTATCGACAACGGTCGATTCCTCTCAAATTACATCGGTTATCACGGCAACTGGTATCGCGACCTGCACGCCGACCGTGCCGATCCGTATTGGACCATTGCGGCAGGGCACATTCACGTCGGTAGGAGCACTGCATTACCCGATGCCGTTCTCGCAACCGAGGTCACGGTCCGTACGCTGATCGATTATCTCGATGCACGTCTTGCGAGGGTTGAGGATCAGGACGGCGACGGTGACGTCGACTTAGATGACTTCAGTAGGTTGGGCAATTGCGTCGCAGGTCCCGGAGAATCGATCCCACCTGACAACTGTAGCACCGCGTACTTTGGCATTGCGGATCTGGATGGCGATGGAGACGTGGACCTTGATGACGTTTTTCGCTTCCAACGGAGTTTCCAAGGGAGCTAGGTGGGGCGAACGATGCGTTTGGTAACCTCCACATCAACGTCGCTTGACGGAAACGTATCCCATGATTTTGTAGGCCAATCTTGCGGCGAGGAATTCGGTCACCGCCTGTCCGGGGATGGGCATGACTTCGACAATATCGGCAGCGACGATGGTCTTGGTTTCTGCGACGCGCCGCAGAAGCGTGATAGCTTGGTGATAATCGATGCCACCCGGTTCGGGCGTGCCCGTGCCGGGTGCGTACGCGGGGTCGAACCCGTCGATATCGATCGTTACGTATACAGTATCGCCAAGGCGAGAGACAACGTCATCGATCCAATCGTTCGATTCGTTGCACATTCGGCCAGTGATGGGAGTGATGCCCGTATCTTTCATAAATCGATCTTCCGGACCTGAATAAGCCCTGATGCCCACGGGAACAATATCCACGCTCATCTCTGCGATGCGTCGCATCACGCAGGCGTGTGAGTAGGGTGTTCCCATATAGGTGTCGCGGAGGTCGCTGTGTGCGTCGATTTGCAGGACGCTGAGTTTCTTGTGTTTCGATCGTATTGCCTTGACCAGTGCAGAGCTCACCGTGTGTTCACCGCCCAAAGCGATCATGAACTTGCCGTCTTTCACGATCTTTCGCGCAATCCGCTCGATGCGTTTGAGGGTTGGTTCCGGTCCCGTCGCGTCGGGCATAAGCGGAGGCAGGGTTGCGATACCTTCCCTGAACGGTTCCCGTTTCAACTCTTCGTCGTATTCTTCGAGTTGCTGAGAGGCGGTGATGATGGCGGCGGGGCCGTTGCGCGTACCGACCTGGAAGCTCGTCGTGGCATCATAGGGTAGTGGTAAAACAGCGAACCGCGCGCGATCGTAGTCAGCGTCCTTACCGCTTAGCGCGAGAAACGAATGGGGCATTGTATCAGTCAAAATGACGAATCCTCGGGAGAAAGTACTACCGGTTGAATGACCTACTCCGCTGTCTGTACGAACACCGCTGCCGCGACTACTGTGGTCCACAGGCCTGCTTTGTCGCCTTCGGCAGTCTGCACAATCGCCCGCGTTTTCACTACGAGCCCTTGCGCTTGATAAATCTCCTTGCGCTCGTTGTAGGCCTTGTCCGGCTCGAGCGTAATGCCCTGCGTCGTAGCCAGCATGGTCGCCGCCATGTCCTCTACGTAATCCGCACAAACGCTTTGCCTCATCCCGTATCCGTGGTGTTCCGCGATGTAGCCGTGTTTCGATTTCTCCGCCGGCAAAGCGAGTCCGATTCCCGCACAGGCTAACCTGTTTGGCTCGTCCGTCTGGCTATCCGCCATGATGCAGAAGACGATTTGTCCTGGACGTAGTTTGGTAAGCCCCTTCGCACGGGAAACGATTTTACACCCGGGTGGGTAAATACTACTGACGCGAACCAGGTTAAACCCCGCAATGCCGGCATCGCGCAACGCTTCCTCGAAAGATTGCAGCTTGCGCTTGTGTTTTCCGACTCCCTTGGTGAAGAATACTTCGCTTGGTACAAACGCATTGCTCATGGAGTACTCCTGATTCGTTCCTGCTTGTTTCTGTGCGGGGTGGAATTATACGGCTGCTGGAGCGCGACTGAAAAGGCACTTAGCGACGGATTTATACAAACGAATGAAAATTTTCATATTGGGGTGCCGCGCTTTGGCAGGGTGAGGTTCACGATGCGCCAAGCGCCTCGCTCAGCTTCGGTTTCATCAAAGCGAGTGCCTGACCGCGATGACTTATGCGGTTCTTCAATTCGGGCGGCATTTGCGCGGAAGTCAGCCCGTGCTCAGGAACGAAAAAGTGTGGATCGTATCCAAAGCCATTGTCACCCGTGGGTGTTTCGATGATCGTTCCCTCGACTTTGCCGTTTGCTGTTGCCAGAACGCCCGCCGGAGTCGCCAGCACTATGGTGCAATGAAACCGTGCCGTCCATTTCTCCTTGGGAATCGACCCCAGTTCGGCGATCAACTTGCGATTGTTCGTTGTGTCATCCGCGTCATTTCCAGCATACCTTGCG
>JANQHN010000303.1 GCA_028282665.1 Phycisphaerae bacterium
AAACCGTGGCAGCGAGGCGGGTGCGGTTGTCGGTGCGGCGGAGGGGTACCTGAACACAACGACCGGAGCAACCGGACACGGAGAGGTCTTCAGCGGTAACCGCATGCTCTGGCTTGTGCTCGCCTGCTTTTTGGTGAATTTCTATATCATCTACCAGGGCGTCACGCGGGGTATCGAGAAATTCTGCAAGTATGCGATGCCTGCGCTGATTATTTGTGCGCTTATCATCCTCGTTCGCGTGTTGACGCTGGACAACATCACATCAGGGCTGGGATTCATGTGGAATCCGCAATGGAGCAAGCTTACGGATGCCAATGTCTGGCTTGCCGCTGCCGGTCAGATATTTTTCAGTTTAAGCGTCGGATTCGGCTTGATTCTTTGCTACTCCAGTTATGTCCGGAGTAACGATGACATAGTTTTGTCTTCATTAAGCGCATCCAGCACGAACGAGTTTTGCGAGGTCGTTCTTGGCGGCTTGATCGTTGTGCCTACCGCATTCATTTTTCTCGGGGCAGAGAATGCTACAGGCGGGACATTTGGGCTGGGTTTTGTGACGATTCCCGCAATTATGAATTTTATGCCGGGCGGCCATTTCTTCGGCGCCCTTTGGTTCGGACTCCTGTTCATCGCCGCAGTGACAAGTTCGCTTAGCATGCTCCAACCCGCAATCGCTTTTCTCGAAGACGGTTTTGGTTTGAAACGGCGTATGAGTGTGGTAATCCTCGGCGTAGTGACGGCGCTGGGCGCCGTTCCGATCATGTACTTTACACGCGGCTTCCTCGCTCTGGACTACACCGATTTTTGGTGCAACTTCTGCATGATCGTCGCCGCAACCCTTACCGTGATTATGTTCGGCTGGGTCATTGGTGCGGAAAAGGGTGTTGAGGAGATGAATCGCGGGGCGGAGTTCAGAGTACCGCCGTGGATCGCGCTTTTTATTCGTTACATTACTCCGACGTTTTTGATCGTGATTCTCGTTGCCTGGGTCGCAACGAACGCGAAGGTTCGCCTGGACGGTATGAATCCCAGCAAGCAGGCTAAGCTTGCCGCGCGCGACTACTATCAAAGCGCGATTTCCACACAGTTTACCGCAGACGGCTTGACCAAAGAAGCGATCAGTGCCCGCACCACGCAGATTCTCGGCGACCCTGAGAGCGATTTCGATGCAAGTAAGATTACCCTGCCTGTCGGCGTGGTTATCGATGAAGCAGAACTCAAAGAGGTTCAGCGCGAAGCCCGTTTCGATGCCAACATTGCCAGAATGGTTTTTTTCGGCTTGCTTGTTCTGTTTATCGTGTTGGTGGTGTTGAGCGATATCGCCTGCCGCGGCCGCATCGGAGGAATGATCAAAAAGAAGGATGACGAAGTCGGTTTTGTGGAGTCGCCATGATAATTGCGCAAGTACCTATCATCGCTCAGGCGGGTACGGAAGAAATTTCTTTGACTACCGCCGGCGCAGCGATCATGACCCTCAGCATTCTACTGGTGATGGGTTTACTCGTATTTTGTATGTATCGCATTCTGCACAGCTCCGCTCCAGCGGAACGCAAAAGCGCATCGCAGGAAATGGAGACCGCCGACGATCTTAGCGATTGACCCGATCGAGGTGCCTGGGCTTACTGGGGGGCGTTATTGTGCAAGCTCGTTTTTGAGCCGCTGCAAATAGCGCCAAGTGTAAATGCCGGTGCTATGGTCATCAGAGAATGCGATTTGCACCGCATATCGTCCCACAAGCGCCAAGTTTGCCGCGCCAATATTTTCGGGAACGGTTTCCGGATCGAGCAGTTGTTGTCCGGTGAATTCATGTACGCAGGCCGCACAGCGACACTGCTGGCGCAAAAAACGAAGCGGATAGCTTGTTAATTCGCCATCTTGCCAGGTAACCTCGAGAACTCGTGCTTTACGCTTCACTTTGATGTCTTTGGGGGCTTCGTTCATTCGTTCTTTGATTCCATGTAGTCGCCCGAGAATTCGAGGCGTCTTCCAGCAGTAGGCGGCGGCGCAAATAGGGGAGGATAGTCGATGCGTCCCGAACCGCCAACGCGAGTTGGCCTATCCATTCATTCTTTCTACACTACGGCACATGATGCGAATTCGTGGTTTTCTGATCCTGAGTACGAAGCGTTTTTTGCGCGACGAGGACCACGTCAACGAGCGATTTCGCGTTGAGCGGTATTAACTGAATCACGTACATGGATATTCACATGGACCGCGTACGCGCACCGGAACTCGAATCAAACCTTGGTTGGCTAAGTACGGATAGGCCTTTGAAGCTTTCGGGAGAGCTCAAAGGGCAGATTGTCGTTATCGACTTTTGGACCTACTGTTGCGGAAACTGCCTGCACATTTTGCCCGACCTTGCTTACCTTGAAAAAAAGTATGCGGACAGACCGGTGACATTCATCGGTGTGCATAGCGCCAAATTTTCCAACGAGTCTTCGCGGGAAACCATCCGCGCCGCGATTGCGCGTCATGAAATCAAGCACCCCGTACTTGTTGATGAGAACATGAAATTGTGGCGTGCCTACGCTGTGCGGTCGTGGCCTACGGTGGTGGTGATTGATCCACAAGGTTACGAGGCGTACCGGTTCGCAGGAGAAGGCCATCGCGAAGAAATGGACAATGCCGTCTCCCAATTGCTGGAGCAGGGAACTGCGAACGGAAACCTTGCGGACAAACCTTTGAACATCAAAAGGGATGGTACCGTTAAAGCGGCATCCGGCCTGGCATTTCCGAGCAAGGTGCTGGCGGATGCGCGGACAAACCGGCTGTATGTGGCGGATACGAACCACAACCGTATCGTCATCGCCGAGATGCCGAACGAGCATGGGCACGCCAAGGTTGTGAAAGTCATAGGTTCTGGAGAAACAGGACGTGAAAACGGTCCGGCGAATTCCGCTTCATTTTACCATCCAATGGGTATGGCGGTTGCGTTAGGACAGCTCTATGTGTGTGATACGGACAATCACCTCGTCCGTTCGATCGATCTTGACACCTATGAGGTTACCACAGCCCTCGGCACCGGCGAAATGACCTATGATTGGGCCGGCGGAGGGATGGGGGCGGATCAGGGTATCAACTCACCGTGGGACATCTGCTTCGAAGGTTCGACGATGTATTGTGCGATGTGCGGAACGCACCAGATATGGCGTGTTGATATGCCTGTCGGGTTTGCGCGCGGATTTGCGGGTACGGGGCGCGAAAATCTTGTGGATGGCCCTTCGGAGCAATCCGCGTGGGCTCAGCCGTCAGGGATTTGTGCAATGGGCGGTAAGCTTTACGTGGCAGATTCCGAGGTGAGTGCGATTCGCGGCATTGACTTGGCCAGTGAACAAGTGTTCACCATCATTGGAGAAGGGCTGTTTTATTTCGGCGATGAGGATGGAACACCGCCGACCGGAAAACTGCAGCATCCGCTCGGTGTCACCGCGTGGAAAGGGTCGCTGATCATCGCCGACACATACAATCATAAGATCAAACTCGTATCGCCCAAGGCTCAATCCGTACGGACACTTTACGGAGATGGAAAACCGGGCACGGCTTTGGAAAACGGCAAGCCTGCCTTTTTCGAGCCCGGTGGTGTTTCCGTGATCGACGATATACTCTTCGTTGCTGATACCAACAATCACCGGATTGTCCGGATCGATCTCGTCAGTCACAAGTGGTCGGAAGTCGTGCTGGAAGGCATGCCTGACGGACGCGATACGGGCTGCGCCTTACGTGACAAAACCGGGCAAGTTGTCGACGGGGGATCTGTGCACTTGAACCTTGCCGCGGACGTGGCCATTGAAATTCAGTTGACCTTGCCGGAAGGCATGCATTTAAACATAGACGCGCCTTGGTCGATCGTCATCCGCAACGATGATCGAACGCTTTGGCAGAAAACGGAATGGGGCAAATCGAACCCGCTTTGCACAACATTGCCCGGCAGCACGTTGAGCGATCCTGGAAGCTATCAGATTTACGCCGCCGTAACGTGCTGTGATGATGCAGGCGGGGTCTGCTTACCGCTTGAATTGTCCTGGAAAGTCAACATCGAAAAAGGGGATAGCGAGCAGCTTACTTTGTAAACAGCACGCGTGATGCGCAGTATTGTATAAACGGATCGCTTGCGCAGGCGTTAAAACTGACGATTCGCAAACCGGTAACGGCCTCAATGTTTTGGCAGGCACCCCACGAGTTGATCGATTTCCCGTTCGGTATTGTAGAAGTGCGGGCTTGCCCGAAGCCGGCCGGAGCGAACCGAGATTACGATGCGGTGTTCTTCCTCCAGGTGATCGCGCAACTTGTCGTGATCATGCGAGTCGGATACGAAAGCAACGACACCACTCGCCTCACCACGCTCGCGCGAGCTGACGATGCGATAGCCTTTAGAACGGAGCCCCTCTACGAGTCGATTCGTCAGCATCAAAATCCGCTGGGAAATCGTCTCGATTCCGACTTCTTCGATTATCTCAAGCGCCCCGCCCAGTGCGAATATGCCGGGGATGTTATGCGTACCGTTCTCGTAGCGCTTGGCGGAGTCTGCAAACTCGAATTCGTACCGGCTGAAGTTGAACGCATCCTTCATCGACGCCCAGCCGATGCTCGTAGGTCGCAGGTGGCCTTGGATTTCCTTTCGCACGAAGAACACGCCCGCACCTTCCGGGGCGCAAAGCCATTTGTGCCCGTCCGCAGCAAGGAAATCGATCTGCATGCCCTGCACATCGATGGGAAGAGCGCCTAACGACTGGATACCATCCACCGATAAGAAGACGCCCTTGCTTGCGCAATATTCGCCCAACGATGCGAGATCCGTACGAAATCCGCTGGCGAACTGCACGGAGGAAATCGCTACCACCCTCGTGCGGTTGTCAATGGCTTCGATGATACGTTCCAACGGAATTCGGCCATCTTCTTCGAGTACGGTACGCACCTCCACGCCGCGCGCCCGCAACGCAAGCCAGGGATACATGTTCGCAGGGAACTCGACGCTGGTAGTAACCACGTTATCGCCGGTGTTCCAGTTCAAGCCGTTGGCAACCATGCTCACGCCGTCGCTGGTGTTCTTCGTAAAGGCGATTTCGTCCTCGCCCGCACCGATCAATTTCGCGAATCTCGCGCGAATTCGCTCGACGCGCTTCCAGAAATCGCACGCGAGGTAGGCATTCTCGTGAGCATGCTTGAAATATTCGATACCCGCGTCTGCACTGCGTTTGCTAAGCGGAGCGACCGCCGCGTGATTCTGGAAGTTGTAACTCTTCGTAATCGGGAACTCGATTTCTCGAATGGCTTCGATGTCCATGCCGTCACCGCCTATCTGTGCAAAACCTCGGGAAGATCCGTCCAAGCGACCTCCACGCGGGCATAGTCCTCTAAGTAAGCGTACCATTTGGGGCGGAATCGTGCTTGTGCGTCAACCTCATCACGAAGACGATCAGTTCGATGATCGCTCAACACGATCCCACGCCTGTACGTTCCACCACAATATTAGCGGTCGTTCGACGCGCTTTCTACATGGCGAATTGAAAGCTTGCGCGAAATGCGGCATCTACCCTATGAATGCAAACGAGCGCGTCGTACTTGCGAAGTTTCGTCAACATTTGTCGTCCGGCAATGGTGCGTCTATGATGCGGCGTTTACCGGACTCAAACACATGGAATCACACCGCATCTTTTTCAAACTGATCCCCATCCTCTACGAGGATGACCAGCTTCTCGCCGTGGGAAAGCCGGCGGGTATCGACGTTGGACGTCTCGATCACGTGGGAACCGCTTTCGGTTTAATCGACGCGATTGAAGACCTCTGCAGTAGGCCGCGCGGTACGTTTGAAATCACCAATCGCCTAGCCCGTTTCGAGTCGGGTCCGTTGGTGCTCGCCAAAACGCCGGAGATGGCCTACTACATCCGCGAGGGCATGAAGAGGCACAGTGTGCAACAAAAGTACCTCATGCATCTTGTCGGCAAAATGAAGAAACACCGCCTGCAAATTCGCACTGAAGAATCGATTTCCGATCAGGGCAAACGCCTGACCGCCCGTTCCAAGGATGTGACCGTTGGGGGGAGCAGCGAAATCGTCCGCATCGATGACGGTGAACACGGTACGCTCGCCGAGTGCAAGACGACAGCGGAGAACCTTCACATCCTTCGGGCTCAACTTCGTGCAGCAGGCTTGAAAGTGGTCGGCGATCCCAAAGCGGGAGCGACCGGGAAACGTGTGGACAAATCGGACACGAAGTTCCATTTGGTCAGTTTTTCATTTCATCACCCGGTCAAAGAACAGCGCGTCACGATCCACATGCCGGCGCCCGATTGGTTTAAGGCCGTACCGCACGGCAAACGCACACTGGAGGAACGCCTGCACCTCGCCACCGTCACCCGCCTTGAAGCGATGGTTGACCCCGCAACGAACGCCTACCGCCTATTGACAGGAGAGGCGGAAGGGTTGGCCGGCGCGGTCGTTGAACGGTTCGGTCCCGTGATATTCCTGCAACAGCGCGAAGGCGAACGACGCTCTATCCCCATCCGCAAAATCGCGAATTGGTACAAACAAACATTCGATGTGGACGCGGTCTACCTCAAACCCTTCCTTAAAGACCGGCAAAAGAAGCAGCGTGACATCGAGGCGATTCTCAATTCCTCCGAACCCTTCGCCGGTAAACCTGTCGAAGAAGAATTCTCCATCACCGAATCGGGCATCCGCTACCTGATCAGGCCATACGACGGATACTCGGTAGGCCTGTTCCTGGACCAGCGGGGAAACCGGCAGCGCGTTAAAGAAATGAGCGGCGGGGGGGACATGCTGAATTTGTTTTCTTACACGTGCGGTTTTTCGGTGGCGGCGGCGATGGGTGGGGCGAACTCCACGACAAGCGTGGACATATCCAAAAAAAGCCTGGAATGGGGCAAGCGGAATTTCTTCGCCAACGGCCTGGAATTGGACAACCATCTCTTCTTCCGCGCCGCCGCGTGGGATTTCCTCAAACGGGCGGATAGGCAGGACCGTTCTTACGACCTCATCGTTCTGGATGCCCCCAGCTTCGCCCACGGCCTGAAGAAAAGCGAGACTTTCGAATTCAAGCGCGACCTGGCGGAGCTGTTACGACTGTGCGTGCGCGTATTGAAGAAGGGCGGCAAGCTCATGCTGTCTACCAACAACCGCCAACTCACCGGCAAGTGGCTCCGCCAGACGCTGGCCGAAAATACTCTCGGTCGAAAGTCCCGCGTCATCGGCAACCCAAAACTCCCCGTAGACTTCGCCGTCGACCCCGATCACGCGAAGACGCTGTTTGTCAAATACGATTAGTCGGGATTGCCGTCAACCTGTTCGTCATTCGTTTCCATCAACCGGCGAGTGATCTCACGTTCCATAGCCGCCCTATATAGCCAGTGGAGCGATTCAAGACGTCCAGCCTCTTGTACAAACAACCGAAAGCTCAGGATTGCTTGGTCGTAATCTCGAATAGCCGCTTCAAATTTAAATGTCAAACGTAGTAAGTCCGCTCGATTGAATAGCGCACCGGCCAGTTCGCGCCTTAGTTCCTCTCGTCCTTCTTCTTCGATCAGTATGCCGTACAACTCGAGTGCGGCGTCAAAATCCTTTGTGGCATCGTGGAGCTTCCCCAAGCTGTGGTACGCATTTCCGCGATTATTGTAGGCCATTGCAAGTTCGTTTCGAAGTTCGACATATTTTTCATCTCGAATCAGGCCGCCGTACAATTCTATTGCAGCGTTTGCGTCTAGGACGGCAGCATAACTGTTTTTCAAGTTCTGGTGCGCAATGCTTCGGTTATTATAAACGCCTGCCAAAAAGTTCCGCAATTCTTTGCGTCCTTCGTTCCCGATCAATACACTGTACAGGCTGATGGCCTCGGTGTAGTCCTCGATTGCTTCACGATGTTCTTGATTGTTCTCACGTGCGTTTCCGCGATTGTTGTAGACCATTGCCAAATCAGATCGTAAGTCCAAGCGGTGTTCATGTTTAATCAATGTTTGGTAGAATCTGATTGCTTCACTTTGGTCTTTGATCGCATGGTCATGATTTCCTAGGCATAGATATGCAATACCGCGATTATTAAAAACCGTTGCGAGATCGTCCCTGAGGTTTAAAAAACCACCGATTCCGACTAATGCCCAGTATATCTTAATCGAAGCCTGGAAATCATCCAATGACCGTACATATTTAGCTATACGACGATATAGGTTTCCACGATTGTTGTAAGCCATCGCAAGGTCGCTTGTCATTTCATTATTGTCATTCGCCTTTTTGGTATATATAACTATAATATTATCAAATAGATTTAATGCCGCATCAAATGCGTTTAATTGGCACATGATGTTTGCCAAGCTCATCTGAGCCTCTAATTCCTGTGGCTGGAGTTCCACCACTCGCTGGTAGCAATCCCGAGCTTGGGTCCATTCCTGCAACTCGTAGAAAGCCGCCCCGCGTGTGCGATTCACTTCCGCATCAATCTGCATCTGCCGGTCCGTCTTCTCTCGTTCTAATTTGGCATCCGCCTCTGTAACCAGGTTCAACGCGTCCCACGAACGCAACTCCGCATTCGCAACCGCCGCCTTGGCCAAGCGAATTCTCAAGTCGTCTGTCTCGCTATATTGCTGCGGTGAGGTGCTATGCTCGTATCGAGCAACCAAGCCCGCGAGCCACTCCGACAGTTCTTTGAGCTCGGGGGACCGATCGGCGAACGGTTTCAACATTTGATGGACACCCATAACGCCCTCAGTCAGCCCCACAAGCTTCTCCCGGGAGACGTTCAGTTCCGTTCGGACGGCATCACCGCGCAATCGTTCTCGATCGAGTTGGTCCTCGAGAATTGCTCTTAGTCCGTCAATGCGTTTTAGAATAGTCTGATTGTCTTGACTTTGGTTCTCGATGGCCTCAGCGAGCGGCGTGCACAAGTCCTCAACACGTTTCACGCCTGTGGCAGCCAGGGCGGCGTTGCCCGAGATGATATTTAACTGGGTCAGGGCGTCTTGGATTTCCCGGGGCTTCGCAGTGGCCAGGGCAGCCCATTCATCATCCGGAAGATCTTTGATCCGGCCTCCCAACTTCGCCACGAAGGTTGCACCGGCTTTGACGAAGGCGTTCGTTTCGAAGCCTGCAATCAATGCCTCCAGAGCTGCTACTAAAACATCTTTGCGAGTAAAGCGGGCCATGTAGCCAATATAGGGCGCGTGTCATTCCACTGTAAACACAAAAAAAGCGGGATCGCTCCTGCTTTGGCCACTCCATTCGATTTACGAGAAAGCGTTAGTCTTTCCTTTACAGTGGTTTAGTTCAACGCCGCGAACACCTGCTGGAACCGCTGAAAATCCTGTTCGTCGACGTCGTCATCCAGGTCGCTGTCGAACGCACTGAGGCAGGGGGCGGTGGCTTGATTGTTGATATCATCGGGGCCGGTGCGGCACTGATAAAAACTCAGGTAGTCAGCAGCATCCACGTCAAAATCTTCATCGAAGTCGCCCGTCAATGAACTCGATTCGCCGACCAGTTCGCCGGTTGCGACGACGGCGAATCCCTGCGTTGATTCGTTGACGGCCGTGCCGCTTGCGAGCACGAGGTAGCGTCCCGTTTCGG
>JANQHN010000425.1 GCA_028282665.1 Phycisphaerae bacterium
ATTCCGACCCGGCGAAGTACGAGAAAGAGTCGATGCGGTCGATGGCGGACCACGTGAAAGCGATGCTCGAGATGCAGAGGCGCGGCGCGATCACGTTCGATTATGGCAACAACATTCGCGGGCAGGCGAAGCTCGCCGGTGTGGAGAATGCGTTCGACTTCGAAGGGTTCGTGCCGCTGTATATCCGTCCGCTGTTTTGCGAGGGGCAGGGACCATTTCGGTGGGCGGCGCTTTCGGGCGACCCGAAGGACATTGAGCGAACGGATCAAGCCGTGCTGGATACGTTCCCGGAGAACGAGCACCTGTGTCGTTGGATCCGCATGGCCGGGGAACGCATCGCGTATCAGGGTCTGCCGGCACGGATTTGCTGGCTTGGTTATGGCGAGCGGGCAAAGATGGGTTTGATCTTCAACGAATTGGTGGCCAAGGGCGAGATTTCCGCACCGATCGTTTTGGGCCGGGATCATTTGGATTGCGGCAGCGTCGCATCGCCCAACCGGGAAACGGAGGGGATGAAGGACGGTTCGGACGCCATTGCGGATTGGCCTATTCTCAATGCCTTGGCGACGACGGCATGCGGGGCGACATGGGTATCGGTGCATCACGGCGGTGGCGTGGGTATCGGCTATTCCATCCATGCGGGGCAAGTGACGCTGGTCGACGGTACACCGGAAGCGGCAAAGCGTCTCGAGCGCGTCCTC
The DNA here is from genome assembly GCA_028282665.1 of Phycisphaerae bacterium. Classification (GTDB taxonomy): domain Bacteria; phylum Planctomycetota; class Phycisphaerae; order UBA1845; family UBA1845; genus JANQHN01. Next base: position 702 of record JANQHN010000425.1, read on the forward strand.
ACGGCCGACCCGGCGATGGGCGTGTTCCGACATGTCGATGCGGGGTATGATCGAGCAGTTGACGTGGCGAAGGAACGAGGGGTGAAGGTGCCGGGGTTGTAGGCTAGAGCAAGCTCTGGCCAGGTGGTAGCGTCCGACACCGTGCTTGGTACTGCCGGAAAGTCGACATTGAACGCACGTTTGGATTGAAACTGCTATAGATGCGATCTACAGCCGTATTAAAGCGTGAATGGTACGTCTTATGAAGCGCCAAACGTGTGCGGCCGCTTTCCAACCGATGTGTTTGTATGGATAAATCTGGGCGAGGTGGTGTTTGTCGGGCAGAAGGACGGCAGCGAGATAGCTTAGCTTGTAGCGTACGCCTGGCGTGGTAAGCAGGTTGGTGCCGATGTGCTTGAGCGGCGACTCGCCAAGATTGTGGGCGTTTCTGAGCGTAAGGCGGTCTCGCCAGTTGGCTTTGTGGTTCGCCAGTTCGCTCAGCAGATCTTTGGGGAACACGTTACCGAAGACGTGGTTCGCTTCAGTCAAGCCTGCGTGAACGGGAAGCGAGAGACGCCACGTCGCACACCGCTCGGTGAAGGTATGCCATTTTATGGTGCCACGATTTCCAGCAGCGGTAGCTCTTTCGCGCTTTGCAATGTTCAAGAGCAATGGCACATCGTGAGGTTGCTTTTTGCTCGCGTCAATGGGTTTACGCTCGCAGCTTGAATGGGCGATACTCTCGCATTCCGTCCAGTCTGCGAATCGTTTGAGGTCATAGACCCAGCGTAGCTTTTCGAAACCGTGAAAGGCGGCGTGGGCAGCGAGGTGTATGAGCATAGTTTCGTTTGACGGGACCAAGTACGTTGCATCGCCGATTCGGACTTTTTGTGCATCCTCGAAAAAGGCGTCGTCGGGCATCACCCGCGCAAAGCGCAGCGGGTGGAACGATCTGGCGTGGAGGTCGATGCGGATCGGTCGCAAGCCCGTCGTAAAAAGTTCCGTTTCATAGTGAAACCGCGGAAAGAAGTCCGCCCGCAGCAAGTCTGCACCCCGCCGACAACCCACCGCCTCCAAAGCAGTGAGGGCAGCGGATATCTGCTTAGGACGGATGAGCAAATCGGCATCGGTCATTTCGCGCTGCGACGGCGAATCGTAAACTCCCGTCGCCAATAGCGCCGTCCCCTTGAGCAACATCGCAGTGACGCCCGATCGATTGAGAATGACGCCGATACGTGACAGTTCGGCAAGCGTGTTCCGATTCTCGGAAGCGATGGCGTTGGCGTGTCGCTCCAGCACGGAAGTGACATCACATGGCACTTTAAAAGCAGCCCGATGAAACCGATTCAAAATCGTACCCGCAAGACCTTGTTCGCACACGCGGGATGCAAAATGCGACCACCCAACGGTGTCATTAGCACGATTCTCGAGCGGAGATTCCGCATCGTCGATAAGAGCGGTTACGATGTCCGGGTCGTGCGTCATGATTTCCGTTCTACTCGTACACAACGCTATCAAATCCAAGCTGCGAACGTGTAAGCTCGCCGGCAAACGGTCATTTGACTTTAGATGTGCCACTACTCCGGACAGTGCAGACTGCTACCGTAACCACTGCTAGAGCAAGCTCTAGCCAGGTGTAGCGTCCGACACCGTGTTTTGTGCTGCCGGAAAGTCGGCATTGAACGCTACGTTTGGATTGAAACTACTGCTATAGAAGTAGTAACACTAATCTTTTCCACAGCCTGCCGCTGTCGTGTCAAGCCGTGGCCACTCAATCGACAATCGCCAATCCCACAGTCGCCATTCTTCTACCCCGCCGCGGCGAGCGACATTCGCTCACCAACTAAGTCTTTTACCAATTCGCACGTTGCCTTGATCTCGCCGGACACGAGTTGAAAACAGCGCGCCCCGCGGATCATGCCCGCGATCACGTCAAGCCCGATTGTTCGGCATGATAGCAGGTTGAAGCAAACGCGGTGCAAATCGAACGCCGCTTGCGCACGAGAAATCGGCGTAAGCCTGGGTTCCTCGCCTGCTTGGTACTTAGGAAAAATCACCCAGCGGATCGGACATGACTCGCCCACCGCGTCCGGGCGGATGCTGAGCGGGTTCACATACCCCACGTATCCTTTCGTGCCCTTGTAATAATGCCTCACGCCACTCATCGACACACCGACCGATTCCACCGCTTCGTACGATGGTTTTTTGACGCAAATCGCGCGGGGAAACGGTGCGAGCATCAATGTGTCGGCGTGGATCAGCGCGAACTCGTCGCATAGGTATCGAAAGCCCGAAGCGACGAGCCCCGTCGTCAGCGTGCTTTTTCCACTGCCCGATCCGCCAGGAAAAATCACACCTTCGTCGCCAACTTGTAATGTGGAGGCGTGCAGTTGAAGGTATTCAGGCATGGTGCGAGGTACTTCAAAATTGATCGCCCACTCGACGTACGGGTAGATCTCATCGCGACGAGCCGGTTCATAGCGTGTACGACGGTTGGCAATAACTTCGTAACGTCGGCGATGTGGAAAACGCAAGGGTTTGCGCAATACCTGGATATCCGTACGCCACGCCGGAGCTACATCAACTAAATATTTGCGATACAGGCCCAAGTATTCCTCGAGCACATCGCGCCGATCACTGGTTAGCGATGTTCCGACGGCACCGATTTGAAAATACCTGGTTTTCAACGATCACCTCGTTGTCCGTCTTCGGCCGGATCGCCTCCCGCTGATCGAGCTGCGCCGGGAACGAGTTCGTTTTCGGCAAGCAACTGCCTGCCGGTAAATTCGTCGAGCATGCGCTCTGTGTGCTCCAAGGCTTCATCGAAGTCCACATCGAAATGACGTGTCAGAGTTTCAGCGATTTCTCGCGGTTCGTGCCTCCCGTCGCACAATCGCCAAATGAAACACGCCGTCATATTGAGGCGATGTGTATCAGCGGACTTCGCATCGAAGATCAGCGCCTCTCCGTCCAATTCATGCACCGTAAGGTCATGTCGGCGACGCGGAACGGAAGATGTCTTAAGTTCATTGCCAAGCGCGGACACGACTTGCCCAACTTCACCAGGAGGCGCGCTCCGTGTAGTTATTGCGTTCGCCTGATCATTCGTCGACACGGCATTCCTCCTTGAATTCGTCGAACGTAGACGCCAACGTCGTTCTATCGGCCACGACCGGGTTCGCGCCTCGTTCCAGTTCCCCGCTGAGGAGTGCATTCCAAAACACTTCGCTGTCCAGACAAATATCAGGTACACGCCGGCCGTTGACAAAGACGGCAGGTACCTGATATTTGTCTGG
>JANQHN010000138.1 GCA_028282665.1 Phycisphaerae bacterium
GATGGCGCCGTGTGATGAAGTAGAGCTGCATGAAGCGCTGCGTTTTGCTCTCGCCCAGCCAATACCATGTGCAATTCGGTATCCGCGCGATAAGGTTCCTCAGCCACTCGAAAGATGCATGCCATTCGAACTCGGCCGCTGCAGGCCGGTTCGAAGTGGCGACGCTGCCGTGCTTCTTTGCTATGGCGTAACAACCAACGACGCGCTCACCGCCGCAGAAGTTCTCAGTGAAAACGGAATTGAAATCGAAGTGGTGAATGCCCGGTTCGCCAAGCCGATTGACCAGGAAATGGTCATTTCGGCGTTTTCATCGGGCACGCCGGTTTTGACTGTGGAAGACCACTCCATTGCGGGTGGGTTTGGTTCCGCAGTTATGGAATGCGCGCAGGAACTGGGCCTGCCGATTTCGCGGTTTGCGCGACTGGGTATGCCAGCAAACCGTTTTATCGCGCACGGTTCACGAGCCGGTCAACTTGCGGAATGCGGTTACGACGTAACAGGCATCGCCGCAGCCGTGATGGAAATACTGGAAACGGGTACTGTCTCAGCGCCCGCAAGTCGCCTTGCTCAAGATAGTCCTTCGCTGTATTCAAAGATTGACAGCTAGGTTCGTCCGTAGTTCCAGCATCATCCTCCATTTGTGCGTTATAGAGACACGAGATCATGTCGCCCGAAACGCAGGATTCGCTTCATCATACGAAGGTCTATTTTCTGGCCAACCCAGATAAACCCGACGCCCGCGCAGCTTTGGATGAGCTTACCGAATTTGCGCGGTGTCGATGCGACGTTGTCGGCAGTGAGCTCAACCTGAACGCATCGAAAGCCGTTGCCGCACAAGCTGATTACATTGTGGTATTGGGCGGTGACGGTACGCTCATTGGCGTTGCCCGCGACTTGGGCGAGAACCAGGTACCACTCATTGGTATCAATGTCGGCAAACTCGGGTTTCTCGCCGAATTCTCTCTCGATGAGTTCAAAGACGCGTTCGACCGCATTCTGACCGATCCCACACTGGTTCGCCGCCGCACCATGCTCGACGTATGCATACGACATAATGGTACAATTTGTTCACGCAACGTCGCAGTGAACGACTGCGTTATCCATGCAGGCGCACCATTTCGGTCTATCACCCTCGGTGTAAACATCAGCGGCACGCACCTTACGGATTTAACGGGCGACGGTTTGATCGTTTGTACTCCCACCGGTTCGACAGCGCACAGCCTCTCCGCCGGCGGTCCAATCCTCCAACCAGGCATTGACGCAATCGTGCTTACGCCCCTTTGCCCTCACTCACTCACTCACAAACCGCTGGTGATCGAAAGGCACTCGGTCGTGCAGGTCACGGCAGACCGGGTGAATGAGGGAAGCACAGCCCTGATCGATGGGCAAGTATCCTGCCCGTTGATGGAGGGTGATCGCGTGGTCATTCAACGATTCGGAACGGATATGCTGCGCGTTCGCCATCCGCGCAGACCTCGTTGGCACAATCTGGTCTCCAAGCTCCATTGGGGACGTGGACCGACCTACGTAGAATAGTTGCCAGTAGTCACGTCGTTCTTCTCTCGCCTCAAATCGCAAACACCGCACAAGGATTGCTCCAAGTGCTGCACATGTTAGACTTTCCGTTTGTTGGAGGGGCACAACCGTGAAGAAACAACTGGTCAAAATCGGATCAAACTTTGGGATTATTATCGACGAGCCGCTCCTCGATTCACTCGGGATTACGATTGACACGCCAATTGAGGTAACTATAGAGAGAGACTCTCTTGTACTGCGACCAGTACGCACGATATCAGAATCGGATGCAGCCGCCGCGTACGAACGTGTAGCGACAAAACACCAAAAGAGCTTCAAGAGGCTGTCGGAGTAAGTGGCTACATGTCCTCAAACGTCAAGCACATCACTGCCAGTTTCCTGAGCAAAGAGAGCGTACTCGCCATTCATAATGCCCAGTTGCTAGAGCATGGCGGCGGGACCGGTGTCCGTGAGCAAAATCTACTCGATTCCGCATTGGCTCAGCCGATGGCGGAATTCGGTGGTGAATTTCTTCACAAAGATGTTTTTGAGATGGCCGCCGCCTATTTGTATCACATCGTGATGAACCATCCATTCCTTGATGGCAACAAGCGAACCGGCCTAGCTAGTAGTCTAGTCTTCCTGGATGTAAGCGGTTACGAAATCGCTGATGAAGGAACAGCGCTAGCGGATATGGTCCTTGCGCTGATCGAACAGAGTAAGGGCAAAGCGTGGGCCGCGGAATTCCTTAGACAGCGCGCGGCCCCGCGTCATTAATTGAACTTTGACGCGGGTGGGGAAATCGATTCCCGGCTTCCTTGGTCCGGACGAGGCACGGGTTCATAAGGAGCTGCTTGAATCTTGATTTGGCGGA
>JANQHN010000112.1 GCA_028282665.1 Phycisphaerae bacterium
TCGCAGAGCAACCCTGCGGTAAATCGTCACGCCATTAACTCTTCCGCACGCCTCACTATGGCGGCGAAATCCAGCTTACATTTGCACGCCTTGGTCGCGGCGATCAGATCGGCGCTTCGCCAGTCACGAAGCTCCGGCTTCATCGCCAACAACAGATCGCGTGCCTCGTACACGCGTCCATCGTGCTCAGCGTAATTCACGTAGCGTGCGACGCGGTTGAGGTCGGCACTGGTGCGGGCCGCTTCCTTGCACGATCCGTCGCAGGAGAGGCAAAGCCGTTTCACGCCGTCCTCAATACACGCCTCCACGGCCGCAAGGTCTTCGGCGGTAAGTGGTTTGAATTTCTGCGCTGCGGTAACGTTTTCGCGGAGTTTGTCCAAGTTGTCCATGTGCGAGCAGATGGCAGTGAAGCGTTCGTCTGTCCACATATACGTGAGGATGGCAGTGAATTTGTTCAATCCCATTTCTTTGAACTTTGGGAAAGCTTTATCGATGTCGCCGGCGTTGTTGTAGCACTCCTTCATGGAGATCAGACCGATACCGGCTTTGTGGCAGGCATCGATCGCCTTGTTGAACTCCTTGTCGGTCTTAAGCGATACCGGATCAGCCGCGACCATAATCACATCTACCCAACTCTCCTCCGCGGCCGCCTTGAGCAGTTCGGTTCGCAAAGCGAGCGGGGTCGTGTGCGTCGAGAAGCCAACGAACTTACACTTGCCGGATTTCTTGATCGCTTCCGCCGCCTTCCACCACTCTTTGCTGCGCAGGCATTCCTTCGTTGCCTTTTCGGGCGTCATGTAATCTTCATCACCAAGCCCATGAAGGTAGAATGCGTCAATGTAATCGAGGCTGCTGCTTTTCAGTCGCTCATCCACGGAGGCCATCCATTTGCCCGCTTCGTGTACCACGTCCTTCGTGACGAGGAAATAATCTTTCCGATGCCCCGATTTGGTAAGCCACGTACCCGTCGCTTTTTCCGACCGGCCTTTGAGGTAGACTTTTGCCGTATCGATGAACCGAATACCCATCGCATGCATGAGATTCATGTGCCGATCACTAATATCGAAGGCAGCCCCCTGTCCGAGTATGCTAATTTCGACGCCGGTCTTACCGAGCTTTCTTTTGGCCAGCAAAGTCGGCTCAACGGGACCTTCGGCTTCGTTCGCTGCGGGCTTGGCAGTCTCGGACTTGTCCGCTTTCCCGGTCGGCTCATCCTCGGCGTTGGCCATCAGTGACGGTACCGCAGCAGCGGCTAATCCCGTACGCAGAAACGCTCGCCTGCTGACATGATCGCTCATCGTCAATCCCCTTGCATTTAGTCAAACGGACTTGGACATCAACATAAAATCCATTGTAAGCCCGAAGCATGACTCGGGCTAGACCGTAGATCTGTATGAATTTGTTCCGCTCATTTGCCCCGCCAAATCGGACAAGTCATACACCTCGGGCCTCCGCCCTGCTTGATCAGGTTCGGAATATCGACCTCGACCACTTCGACACCAGCCGCGCGAATCCGTTCGTTAGTCACGACGTTCTGCCTTACCGCAAGCACACACCGGTCGCGGAGAACCACGACGTTGCAAGCGAGGGTCGCCCACTCGGATTGATCCGCTTCGACGAACCTAAAACCGTTATCGCGTTCCAGGAATTGCAAGAAATCACTGTCGATGTTTTCTCGACTGATCAGAGCGATTCCCTTGCCCATGAGCGTGAAGATGACATCGAGATGAAGTTTCTCATGTTTGACTGGAATGAAATGTCGATTAGGAAAGACGGACACCAGTCGTTCGATCGCCGCCTCGTTCGTCCGCTGACCTAAGCCCACGGCGACGCGCTTCTCATCGAGCAGAACGATATCCCCACCCTCAACATGTACATTATGAAGATCGGATAGATCCAAAACGTTCAGTTGGCGGGCCATCCGGCGATATGCCTGACTTTCGTGCCGCCGAATCGGGTTCGCCATGTGCCCGATGACCAACGTGTCGTCGATGACGAAGGCGGGGTCGCGGGTAAACATCGCACTAGTGCCTTGCCGTCCAATGGCACCTGCCGTCACCGTGCGCACCCCCTCGTTTTTAAGTGCGCTTACGAACGCGCGGTATTCATCACTGCTCGCCATCGTGTCCACGTTTCCGATGTGGCGCTGCGAGACTTCGTTGATTGCGTTGTACCGGTTCAGCGTCGTGCAAAATGGAACATGGTTCACCACAACTTCTCGAAGTGTGTCGTACTCCGTTTGCACATGAGGTTGGCGTTGCAGTTTAGGAGCCGGAGGCGCGGCACCGCAGCGCGAGAGCGTCAACAGAGGTCCCGACTGCGCAAACCGGCGGTCATCGCGATCCGTCAGTACGCCGGTTCCCAGATAGCCATCCAGCAACAGCCCATCGATCAGTTCATGCGTGGCGCGATCCGGTTGTTTTCCAAGGCTGACAGCCACCTCATCGGGATACGGGTGTCGCGGTGGCGATTCAAGCGTACGGATTCTCCCGTCATCGAGCCGTTCGAGCAGGGCGTCCACTTCGAATGGCCAGGGCTCTTCAACCAGAGACTTCGTCATCATCAAACGTGCGCCTTTAGGCCAATCGCCAAACATCGAGGTGAATACAAACCCATTCACTCGAAAACCGAAGTTCATCCGCGTACGCAGGCTAGCCGTATTTAGCGCCTGGACGGTGAGAACCAAGTTATTCACACGCCAGTCCCGCGCTACGAGTTCCTCTGCTTTGTATAGAACTGTGGACAGTCCCCGATCGCGATGATCTTCGCGAACAGCGGTCCCAAAGCAATGGGCCTGACCTGGCCCGAGCGGTAAATTCGGCGTGGCGTGCAATAGCAACTGGCTCTCACCGACAACTTCGCCACTGTCAGGATCGCGCAGCAAGAACACAACGCCCCGCTCCATCACCTTGCGGAGTTCTACCATAGAGAGCGCCAAAGACTCGCTGAAACACGCAACCTCTAGCGCGTGTGCCTGCTGGAGTTCTTCCTCCGTACGCGCAAGGGTGACATGATAGGCGCGACCTTTGTGCAGGATGCGCACGCGCTCGTAGTAATTGCCAATGCTCATGGCGAACAACTCCATCCCCGAACCAGAGCCCATCATGCAGGTGATAAGCCAATGAAATTCGGGTTGTCCGCGTAATCGGTGGTCCCGGCAGTAGTGGATTCTACGCTCCGGCGTACTTGGCGTAAAATGACGAACCACCCACGAGGTCCACATCATGCTCGTCTTGCGCTATACTCCATCAAAACGAGTCCATATCCGACAATAATTCTCAAGGAGAAAAAACAATGGCGATTCGTGGATACGCAACACTGGAGGCCGGCAAACCGCTGGAACCCTTCGAGTACGATCCCGGCGAACTCTTGTCGGATGACGTGGAGATCGAAGTCGAATATTGCGGTATTTGCCACAGCGATTTGAGCATGATCAACAACGACTGGGGTATCTCGAGTTACCCCTTCGTCCCAGGTCACGAAGCGGTCGGAAAGATCGTCGCAACGGGGCCGGAAGTGAAGCACTTGGCGATTGGGCAACGTGTAGGACTTGGCTGGCGTGCACGATCATGCATGTACTGCGACCAATGTATGAATGGCTTGCACAACCGGTGTCAGCAAGTCGAAACCGGCGGGGACACGATCGTTGGCCGTCATGGCGGATTTGGTGATCGCGTGCGTTGTCAGTCTTCGTGGGCGATTCCTTTACCCGAAGGCATGGAAGCTAAATCGGCAGGTCCACTCTTTTGTGGCGGAATTACCATGTTCAATCCAATCCTCCAAAGCAACATCAAAGCCACGGACCATGTGGGAGTAGTGGGGATTGGCGGGCTGGGCCATATGGCGCTTTCGTTTCTAAATGCGTGGGGCTGTGAAGTAACTGCGTTTTCGACCAACCCCGCCAAGGAGGCCGAGGCGAAAGAGTTGGGCGCTCATCATTTTGTCAACACGAAAGATGCCGCAGTATTTCAAGGGCTGCACGGTCAGTTCGATATGATCCTGGTCACGGTAAATGTTCCGCTGGATTGGAACGCTTACATCAATACCCTTAAAACGGGCGGTCGCCTGCACATTGTGGGCGCGATTCACAGTATCGAAGCAGAGTGGTTTCCAATTCTCGTGGGAGATAAGATGATTAGCGGTTCACCGCTGGGTAGTCCGAGTCAGGTCACGCAGATGCTCAATTTCTGTGCCAGGCATAAACTTGCGCCAATGATCGAAGAATTTCCCATGGCGAACGTGAACGATGCGCTTGAACACCTGAAAGCGGGGAAAGCCAGATACCGGATCGTGCTGACCAATTAAGGTTATAAATCTGTTTGCTGCCAAACGCCAACTGTCGGCAAGTGGATCGCAAGCCGTTTTTAAACCGGATTGGCGTGGGTAACCGAACATCCGTCGGCTGCAGTATGAATTTCCGGCGTCATCCAGAAAAAGCTATGCAGTAGAAGCCATTGAAGAGGATGGCTCACCGCGGATTTCGTTTGAACTCATGGACAGCGAACTAATTTGGCACCGCACATTCACCTGCCTGAGAGATAAATGCCATGAAACGGCCAAGAAAACGCCGAGTAAAGTCTCCCTCTAGTGCCACCAAAATCGCCCATCATTTCACACCTGCTAATTCGGTAAGATATTTTCATGATTACCTCGCGTGTGACTGTGCTGACTGAAAGCGTCAAACCCATTGGACGGCTATTATGCAGCAACATCGAATTGTTAACTCGCCACTTGCACAGAATCGACCAAGCATACCGAACATCGTCTTGGTTTTCATCACAACCGCGTCACCAAGTGCGCTCGCGGTAGAACCAGCAGGTTGGGTCCCGGAAGTACCCACGCCCCGTCGTCTGCACGAAATGGCCTACGACAGTCAGCGCGAAGTCACGGTTCTATTCGGAGGTTTATCCTATGACGGAGCGGCCGGAGACACCTGGGAATACGACGGATTTGACTGGCACCTCCGCAGTAAGGCAGGCCCGGCACCGCGAACGCAATTCGCTATGGCTTACGATACTGCGCGCGGACAAACCGTGCTTTTTGGCGCCTCTGCATACGCGTTTGCTGATGAAACTTGGCTTTGGGATGGTGAGGTATGGATATTAGCCTCCGAAGAAGGGCCTGATCCGCGCAAACAACACGCCATGGCCTACGATGCGGCCCGGTCGCAGGTCGTACTTTTCGGCGGGTACCAAGGCAGCAATTTCGGCGACACCTGGGCATGGAATGGCGTTTCGTGGGGATTGATAACGGAAGAGGGCCCGGCGCCGCGTTACAATCATGCTATGGCCTACGACTCTCAACGACAGGTCATCGTCATGACCGGCGGCTGGAGTGGTGGAGAAAGCAGTGAGACCTGGGAATTCAATGGTCAATCTTGGGCGTTACGAGCCACCGACGGCTATCCAGGCCGAACTGAGCACGCCATGGCTTACGATGCTGATCGCGGGCAAACCGTCATGGCAGGCGGACATGCCAACGCCGGTGATGACACATGGCTCTGGAACGGTAGCACGTGGACGTCAGCGTACAATGGCGGCCCCATGCCGGAAGATCGGCATGCCATGGTATACGATGCGGCCCGTCATGTCGTGATCCTCTTTGGCGGAGCATTATACGAAGGATCACATTGGGAGTGGGACGGATCAACCTGGACGAAGATTGCCCTGACAGGGCCCACGCCACGACGCAAACATGCGATGGTCTACGACAGTACACGCAACGCAATGATCGTATTCGGTGGCGAGGAGCAATACACTGTCAAAGGCGATACTTGGGAATGGCGAAATCATCGCTGGGAATTGGTCAGCGAAACGGGACCTTCGCGTCGCACGTTCGCCGCAATGGCGTATGACCCCATTCGGCAGGAGACCGTGCTGTTTGGCGGCGATCCTTCCATTGGTCCCGAAGTTGGCGATACTTGGGTTTTTGACGGTATCGGGTGGACACAACGCAATGTTTCCGGCCCTTCCCCTCGCCGCAACGCCTCCATGGTATTTGACGCCATCCGTGGCGAAGTGCTTTTGTTTGGCGGTTACGGCAATGGCAATCAGGGCGATACTTGGTCCTGGAACGGAACGGAGTGGACGCTTCGAGCAACGACGGGCCCATCTCCCAGGAACGGCGCGAGTATGGCACACGACCCTAAGCGCGGCGTCGTAGTTTTATACGGCGGATCGATCCCTGGAAATCAAAGCGACGAAACTTGGGAATGGAACGGCAGCTCATGGAACCTGCGGGACGCAGGCGGGCTAGAGCGAGGTACAAATGCGCAAATGATCTACGATCCATCGTTGAATGGCGTGGTGCTTTGGGGTGGTGATTATTGGACGGGATTCGACAACGACACTTGGCTTTGGAACGGAACATCCTGGCAGAACTTGGAAGTCGAATCACCGGTGGCAAGGACGGGGCACGCTCTGATTTATGATCAACAATCGCAATGCATCCGGTTGTTCGGTGGGTGGAATGGCACATTCATGGAGGACCACTGGCGATGGAAACGCCCGGCCGATGGCGATTATGATTTCGACGGCTTGGTAACACTGGATGACCTTACCGTTTTATTCAGCTGCCTAACTGGTCCACAAAATGATGAACTGAGCACTGCTTGCTTTTGGTGTGACGCAGATCTCGACGGCGATGTAGACCTGATTGACGCATTACGATTCCAAACAGGCGCACAGCCGTAGATCGAACAACAACCCCAAAACCGCTATGCACGCGTGAATTCGTCTTTTAGTGCTTTATACAAGGATTGATAGCGCGGATAGGCTGTCGCGTAGATTTCCTTGCCGTTGCCCGGTTCTGTTTCAACACAGCCATGATCGACGGCTTGACTTCCGGCTTTCGCACACGCATCGTTCACATCTTCGAAGGCACCCGCGCCAACTCCCGCCAGGAGCGCCGCACCATAGGCTGCCCCCTGAGTGACTACATTCGATATGATCCGTGTGCTGAATACATCCGCCAATATCTGACGCCATAGCAAACTTTTCGCCCCCCCTCCCAGCATCCGCACCTCGTCAATTTTTACCCCCAATGATCGCATCAATTCGAGGGAATCACGAAGTCCGTAAGCGACACCTTCCATCACAGCTCTGGTCATGTGTTCTTTCTGATGCCGCAGCGTCAATCCAAAGAACACGCCGCGCGCGTGAGGGTCGGCGTACGGCGTTCGTTCGCCGCTTAGGTAAGGAAGAAACAATAGATCTTCACAGCCTGCTGGTACCTTTCGAGCCGCCTCCGTCAATAGCTCATAGGTGTCTATACCGAGATCACGAGCGGCTGCCTTCTCCTGATGGCAAAGAGCGTCTCTGTACCAACGTAAACTCCCACCCGCCGAAAGCATCACCCCCATCAAATGCCACATCCCCGGTACGGCATGGCAAAACGCATGAAGACGCCCTTTGGGTTCCACGCGGTAAGATTTCGATGCGGCAAAGACAACGCCTGAAGTCCCCAGCATCACCGAAACGCCCCCCTCATCAACGATTCCAGCACTAATTGCACCGGCCGCCTGATCTCCCGCTCCACCTACCACGGGCGTGCCGGCGGCGAGCCCCGTCGCTTCAAAGGCCTCTGCACTGATTTCACTGCTGGTTTCGATCGACTCTGTCACGTCGCAAAGCCAATCGCGAGGTACTTCAAAGGCGGCAAGCATGTCGTCTGACCAACGCCGATTTCGCACGTCAAACAATGCCGTTCCCGAAGCATCCGCGACATCACTGACACACCCCCCCGTCAAACGATATCGCACGTAATCCTTAGGTAACAAAACCTTGTCAATGCGTGCATACAGTTCCGGTTCGTGCTGACGTACCCAAGCGATCTTCGGCGCAGTAAATCCGGGAAGCATAGGGTTTCCGACCAATCCCAACACCCCGTCTTCCCCGAGCATTTTCATCACGTCCTCGCACTGCTTCACCGTACGTTGGTCATTCCACATGATGCAAGGCCTAAGCACGTCTCCTTTGCTGTCGATCAAGACGAGCCCATGCATCTGACCCGCCAAACCTACACAGCAAATGGATGAACCGGTTACGCCTGCGCAGTCGAGTACGCCGCGGATGGCCTGAATCGTTGCATTCCACCAATGAGCGGGGTTCTGCTCTGCCCAGAGCGGATGAGGCGTAAACATTGGGTACTCAACAAGCTCCTCGGCAAGCACGCCCCCCTCATCATCGACAAGCAACGCTTTGCTGCCGGTCGTGCCAACATCAATACCGAGTAGCAATTCCTTAGACGACATGAAAGTTCCTCACTCGTGACCATTCAGATAAAAAAGGGAAACGAAGAACGCGAATTTAATTCCCCGTAAATCCCGCATTATACCCAGCCTACTTTCCAATCTCCCAAACCGCAGGCCAAGCATGTAGCTTCTCAGGATCGTTTGCACGCGCCCGCAATAAATACCCTTCAAGCCAGCCTCTCGTTTCATCTGGATGATTCACAGCATGCATGATGGATTCGTGATCTAGTCCGTTGATTCGATCATTGGCAGCACGCATCGCATCCATGCTGATTTTTAGCGCTGTATCAACCGGCATGCGCTCGGGGTTGATGTCGATTCCGAAGTATCCTTCATAACCGTACATCTTGAGCGTGTACATTAAAGCTTCAGTCTGCTCCGGTGAAATCAGTCCGACGTTTTGATCCTGATCGTAATTGCCAAGCGGCTGGCTGTTCCAGTGACTATGCGCAAGGCGACCTCTCGACAGAGGCCAACTAAAAGCGTAAGCAAGGTCTTCATAGCCCATCAACACGTGACCCACCTCCGGGTTCATGCAGCAGAGCGTATGCCCCTCATCCAGCAGTGCCTTATTGACGGGATTGACTAACCGGTGTTCCACATCGTCAGCCAGTAACAAACCCTCAGCAGTCGTGCCATAGAGAATCCGCCCGCGTGGTTCGTAGGGTTTAGGTTCAAAGGCAACGCGAACCCCCGGCACAGCATCCATCGCCTCCGCAAGCCCTTCCGCAAAGCGATCGCGCATTCGCGCAAAGTCGATGCCAAATGGGTTCTCGAATCCGTCGATACCGGGCCAAACCACAGCAAAGTCCGTATCAAGCTCTTTGTTAAGCGCCAGCGTCTTTATTGCGCGATCGATGGCCTGTTCGCGGGGTTCGTCTAACGGATTAGACAGCGATCCCCACTCAAACTCCTCATCCCAAAATAAGAGTGGAACGATCGTTATCAATCGGATACCGGTGTCATTCAGGAAGCTCTTCCAAACGTCGAGGTTGTTTTCATTAATCTCGTTTGGGTAGTGGGCTTCAAGTGCAGACAAACCATAGTTTTGCAAACTCGCTGCGATGTCCAGTCGCGGGCAAATGTCCAGTTCATTTGCGTATTTGTCGTGAAACCGGCTAGTAGGCGGCGAAAAGAACCAAATGCCGGCGGAGAACTTGAGGTTAAGCTGGAAAGTGTTGAGGTGCGCAACCATTTCTTCCGGCGATCGTCGCACTGCCTGCCTGCGCAAATTCAATAGTGGCATAGTTGTTTCCTGTTCGGTCCAAGCAGTGCCAGTCATTGGCCCAGCCTGCCATAGCGCAATTGTCCCTCAGAGCGATACACCACGCCAGTATAATTTCGGCGTGCGGTTTTCCGCTAGAAAAGTACAAAGATCGCTAGTCATTACACGGCAAGATGGGGATGCCCGTTAGCCATCAGACTCGGACAAGCTCTCCGGCACGAACAAACTCCGAGGACGTTCCATTTGAATCGTCTAAGTCGGATTCGATAGCTACGTCGGTTCGCCAGTAACGCCGACCGCCAAACCTCTTCGTCAAGTCACGATCATAGGCAGGGTAATCGTAGAAACTGTAACGCGGATAGACAATCTCGGGAAAACGTTCGACTACAGAATCCACTTTTGTCGCCGCCAACCTGATGACCGATCCCCGCGACACGTCAGGCAGTTCACGTCGAAAGAGGCTTAACAGCTGCAACAGCCGCCCTATACGCTGAACGGGTTTGCTGTTCGGAATGGGAGTAAAGGTGTCGAGCGTTTCCACATCAAATCCCGCCGCTCGCGCCAATTCGCCGACTTCATGCAGGGCGTATTCACGGTGATGGCGATCCATCGTACCAGGGCCGTAGCACTGCCGCCCGATGGCAGGGTGTTTGCCCCACAATTGGTGATAAAGACAAGGCAGGGCATTGATGTTCGGCGTAGTCAGAACAAGGTGCCCGCCCGGCTTTAGCACGCGATTGATCTCCGCCAACATAAACATCGGATCGATCGCAAGATGTTCGAGGACCTCCATCGCAACAACCTGATCGAAGCTTGCGTCAGGGAACGGAAAAGGATCACACTCGAGGTTGAGGCGATGACTGTTGAACATGTAGACCGCGCCGGATTCGTGTTCGAGCCGTTGCACGCCGGACGGTCCCGACGCGTCGAGGCATTCCACTTTCGTAAAACCAAGGATGTCTCGATACGCGGGCACCAAGTCTCCACATGCGCCAACGCCAAGCAGCGCACCTCCCGGCTTGGAATCGATCAACGAAAGTGTCTGTTTGAATCGCTCGAGTTCCCCCGCCAAGAGCCGCCTACGCTGCGCAGCGAGACCGACAATCGACAATATCTTCTCGCGTAAGTGCTGAATATGCATAAGCGGATTCTCCGCGCAAACGGCCTAACAAACAGGTGATTTATCGGAACATAAGG
>JANQHN010000233.1 GCA_028282665.1 Phycisphaerae bacterium
ACGATCAACAGCGACTCCCCACCCTGAACCAGATCATGGCCGCTGCCACGAATCCGAATCCACCCCCATGGCGATTGCCAGTCAAATGCAAAAGGAGGCATTTCCGCCAAATCCAGTTGTTTCAACGCTACCCGTGCGTCGTCCAATGCCTGCACACACTTCTGAGCACCAAACCATAAGCTCGCTTCGTCGATTGTCCTTGCCATGTCATCCAGTTGCGGGCAGAAATCGTAAGCATCGATCATTTCCATGCCCACGTTGTATCGTGTTGCAACGACCATGCGATCTCTTCCGTCAACGCGTCGAAAGGCCAGTTCACACCAATGCTGTGCTTCCACCAGGTTCAGCAGAAGCTGCCCTAGAATCAAACTGACATCTTCCGGGATGGGTTGTACGAGTTCTTTTAAAGTTTCACGCGGCTTAGGGTATGGCAAATCCATGGCAAAAGTCCGGATAGTGGTGGATCTACCCGCTGCTTCAGTAAGAATCAGGATGGCTTCATCGAGCGGAGTAGGCTTAGCGACTAAATTCGCGGTGTACCCGCGCAATCCTCCGAATTTTGGCTCAATACCTAAACGGTGAGTCGCGAGGAAAAGATTGCGCGAGTCGCGTCCTTGATCCCTGTCGATAGCATCGGGAGCGAGTCGTTCGAAAGCGGTATCCGCCAGATACCGCGAATACGCCACCGTCTCCAAAGGCCTGGAGAAAAGCGAGTCGAATCCTCGAAGTTTGTAGGGCACGTCCGGAAAACCAGGCCACCACCCCTTTACCTCCCACCCCAAATCTGCCCGTTGCATGCCAACCAATGCAAGCGCCTGGTCCAATAAGTCACCTTCGATGAATTCCACCTGTGAGATGACCGGTTTCTCCCCCGTATCATCGGTACCATAAACGGGAACAACAACGACCAACGAAATCATTCCCAAAACAAAAAGTCTGTGCATGGTGAGGCTCCGGTGTGCTCAATCGCATCCATTTGATCCGATAAAATTCAATAGAATTAGCCTCTCTCCGAAACGATGAAAAGTCAAGGTTTAATTAGACAGCAAGCACTCAAATGGAAACAGTAAAGCCAACGGAAACCTCATACTTTTCGGACTCGCATGTTCCGTCTTTGGGGCATTTGGCGGTCTAGATATGAGCAATAATCGCGATGCAAAAACCGATTATTAGATGAGTAAATACTAACGGCCAGGGCGGCGAAATTACTTTCACGATTAGGCGAAGTGTTTCTTTTGGTAATTCTGGCCAGCCTCTGGTCGTAACTGCCCGCGAACGAATCGCACCAAACCTTATACGAGTTGACGAACCCGGCCTCAGTGGCCGGTTTGCGTCTGCGCACCAATCCAGGAAGACTCGATGAAGAGCATCGCTGCGAAATTCTTGCCACCTGTTGGTGTACTCGCGATTCTATTCTCGGTTTTCGTTGTGTATCGGAACTACCAAAACGCACAGCGACACGCTTCGAGACTTATGAACGAGCAGGCGTCCCTCGCTATGGAATTCGATCTGGCGATTCGGGGTTATATTGCAGACCATATAAGACCTTACATAAAGCAAAACATAAGTGCGAATGCGTTTCATCCCGAGTCTATGTCGACTTCGTACGTGGCGAGGAACGTATTCGAAGATGTCGCAGCCCACTTCCCTGGTTACATCCTGAAATTTTCATCGAGAAACCCTCGTAATCCCAAAAACAAGGCCGGTGAGCAAGAACTGCGAGTCATCGAGTACTTCAATGCGCATCCGAACGATCAGGCTTGGCAAGGGAAACTCGAGGTAGGCGGCAAAGAGTACATCGCACATTTCCGCGCACGACGGATGAAGGAATCCTGCCTTCGCTGCCACGGTGATCCTGCGGACGCACCGGTGAACCTAATCGCCATGTATGGTGACGAGGCGGGTTTCCACCAACAAGTCGGCAAGGTCGTCGCTTTGGACACGGTGATGATCCCAACAGCAGCAACGAACGCAGAACTCATCAGCGGAATCGTCCAACCTTCGTTGATCATGGCAGGCGGCTTGGCTGTTTTGTTCGTTTCCATTGCATTCCTTTTCAAAAAACTGGTCGCAAACCGCCTTGCGGACATGGCTCGTCACTTCTCTGACATCATCGAGGAAGTGGATTCCGGAAAGATCCGTCACCTCGAAATTACCAGCAACGATGAACTCGGTTCGCTTGCATCAAATTTTAATTCGCTTGCAGATAGGTTACGCGACGCGAGGGAAAAACTAGAATTCCGGGTCGAGCAACGCACCGCCGAACTCGCACAAATGAACCGCCAATTGGAGCAAGAGATCGTCCAACGTGCTCAAGCTGAAAAGAATCTCAACGCAGAACGGAAACATTACGAGACGATTCTCGAAACCGTCCCTGCATTCATTTTCTTACGCGACGAACACAATCACATCCACTACGCCAACAAACGATTTCGAGAGTTATTCGGCGACCCGGCGGATAAACGCTGTTTTGAAGTGATGAAACACCGTCAGGCACCTTGCGACGATTGCTCAGCAGATCGGGCGATCGCGCAGGGTTTATTTGATGAAAAAGAATGCGCCAGATCCGATGGCAGTGTGTTTTTCGTCAGCGATGCACCGATCACGGGGACTGATGGAAAACAATTCGCTCTGGAAGTCGGTATTGACATCACCGATCGAAAAAAAGCTGAACTGGAAGTGCTGGAAATCCGGCAACGGCTCCACGACATCATTGATTTTCTTCCTGACGCAACTTTCGTTATCGATAAAACACACACGGTCATCGCCTGGAACCGGGCCATGGAACAACTCACCGGCATGACCAAGGAGGAGGTCATCGGCACGAACGACCATCGCTACAGCGTACCGTTCTACGGTGATCGACGTCCCGCTCTGGCCGACATCATTGCTGCTGAAAAACCGTCTGCCTGTACCTACGACATCTCCATACCAAAAGCCAATGGCGCGGTCTTTGCAGAGACATTTCATCCAAGCTTCCGCGGCGGCGAAGACACATACATGTGGCTAACCGCATCGCCACTTCTGGATGCCAACGGCAATGTAGCCGGCGCAATCGAAAGTATTCGGGATATTACTGCACGCAAGCAAGCCGAACGCGAATTGGAACAAGCAAAACAAAGTGCGGAATCTGCCAACAAATCCAAAAGCGAATTCCTCGCCAATATGAGCCACGAAATCCGCACTCCCATGACCGC
This sequence comes from Phycisphaerae bacterium, assembly GCA_028282665.1. Classification (GTDB taxonomy): domain Bacteria; phylum Planctomycetota; class Phycisphaerae; order UBA1845; family UBA1845; genus JANQHN01. Next base: position 3,198 of record JANQHN010000233.1, read on the forward strand.
CATTTTGGGCTTTTCTGACATCGTAGCCGAAGGCGTCGCCTGTTGCCCCGTTTGCGTGAACCACCAAGACTGTCACCAACGTGCCAGAACCAAAGATGCCATTGAAACCATCCGTCGAAACGGGAAATACCTTCTCGATATCATCAACAACATTCTAGACATCTCCAAGATTGAATCGGGCAAGTTTGTTGTGGAATCCGTAACAATTGATCCACAATCGCTCATACACACAATCGAAGAACTAATGCGCGTTCGGGCCGAATCAAAAGGCTTGAATCTGATTGTCGAAAAGAGGTGGCCTCTACCGCGAACCATTACAACGGATCCGACGAGACTCAAGCAGATTCTAATCAATCTTGTCGCCAACGCCCTAAAGTTTACCGAAACCGGTGAAGTTTGGCTCATTGTCGGCGTAGAAACAGCCTCAACCACTGCGCAGCAAATCGTATTCGATGTCATTGATACGGGGATCGGTATCCGTGAAATCGATCAGCGCGGACTCTTCCATCCATTCGCCCAAGCGGACTCTTCGACGAGCAGGCGATTTGGTGGTACCGGACTCGGTTTGTCCATCTGTAAACGGCTTGCCTCACTACTTGGTGGAGACATCGCTTTGGTTCGGTCAGCGGCAGGTAAAGGTTCGCACTTCCGATTGACGGTGGATCCAGGTCCTCTCAATGAAAAATCCATGATCATGGCGGAGGATAAGGATAGTCACTCAAGCACTAAGGCAGAACCTGACAAGCTAAACGAGTATGCCGATCTCCCGCTTTGCAATGTTCGCATTTTGCTCGCCGAAGACGGCCCTGACAATCAACGACTCATTGCCCACGTTCTTGAGAAGAACGGCGCGAGTGTCGATATCGCAACGAATGGGGAGATCGCCGTTCGAAACGCATGGACCCGCCATGAACACGGAGAGCCCTACCACATCATCATCATGGACATGCAAATGCCGCTCATGGACGGTTATGAAGCGACCCGGCAACTTCGAAACCGAGGCTACCAGGGAACGATTGTGGCTCTCACAGCCCATGCAATGGACAGCGACCGTGAGCGCTGCCTCGAAGCGGGCTGCAATGAATATGCGACGAAGCCGATCGACAGAAAGGCGCTGATTGAACTATTGGCTCAATTTGCCACGTAAGCCCCCACCATTGTTGACTGGGACAAATGGAGGTTTCGTTGAATACGACATCTCGAACCACATAGCCCCGTTCGCCTCTCTTTTCCGCCCAGCTGGGGATTCCGCAATAAAAGTTCGTACAAGCACACCGCGGCGCCGTATAGACCATTTTTGATGATCAAAATTCTGCCTGGACTGAAAACTCACCCCAATTCACCCGATCAAGATAACGAACCTCTCGTCGCCCATACCCCGCAAGGAAAAACCCGCTTCTTACCGACCCAGCCTGTATTTATTCCTGCTCTTGCCTTGCTTTGACCGACACCCAACACTAAACTACTTGGCTTGCCGTAAGTCACCGTGTTGAGTGTATGCGGCTATCCGTGCGTTGATATAGGTATGAGGGCGCCCGGACGAGTACGAAAACTCCTCCACAAGCGTGTGTCTTGTGGATTCAACACGGTAGCTAATTGAGGTGGATCGTGAATTGGCTCTTTCGCCTGGCCCCGGTTTAGTTAGTTGAATCATCACAACCCACAGCAGAGGAGGTGGACCGTTGGCTGTAGCTCCGATTGGTACCCATTGCATCCTGGAAGTCCGCGGATGCCCCTTTCATCTTCTGAACGATTTGGCTTTCATCGAGCAGTCCCTTGAACTCGCTTCCCAAAAAGGCCTTTCTACCCTGCTGCAACTCACCAGTCAGAAATTTGATCCGCAGGGAGTCACCGCGCTCGCCCTGTTAGCCGAGTCCCATCTTTCCATCCACACTTGGCCTGAACACGGCTACGCAGCCATCGATATGTTCACTTGCGGCGACCATGCTACTCCAAAAGTCGCGTGTGAATTCCTGATCGAACGATTTGAAGCTACGGATCATACGCTACTCGTACTGCCTCGCGGCTCGAAAATTCGCGAATCGCTCGCCATGATTGATGGACCTCTAGCTGGAGAAGAGGAACTTTGCCCGGTGAACAACTAAATGCTGATCTTTGGGTAAGCGAATACGTCTCCCCTTACGATGTCTACTTACACGGCATTACGTACGTCTATGCTGCCCTACGCACGCGCTATCAAGATATGCAAGTCGTTGAATCCGGCCTGTACGGCAAGGCGCTTGTGCTGGACGGCAAATGGCAATCATGCGTGGGTGACGAGTTCATGTATCACGAGCCGCTGGTCCAAGTAGCCTGCACGCTGCACAAAGCGCCCAAACGTGTGCTGGTGCTTGGTGGCGGAGAGGGCGCAACTGTGCGTGAAGCCTTGAAATGGAACACCGTCAACAAGGTCGCGATGGTCGACATTGACGGCGAAGTCGTTGATGCCTGCAAAACACACCTCGCCGAAATGCACCAAGGTGCCTTCGATGATCCACGAACCGAACTCATCATTGGCGATGCCTTGGACTTCCTCGACAACGCTGGCCCGGAATGGGATATTATCATATCAGACCTTTCCGACCCTATCGAGCAGGGACCGTCCTTCAAGCTATTCACCAAAGAGTATTTCACCAACTGCAAGAAAGCACTTAAGGAAGACGGTTACTTCGTCCTGCAGGCGGGACCTGTTTCTCCACCACTCGTAGGGCTGCACGCCCGCCTGGCAAGCACCGTACGAGCGGTGTTCGACAACGCCATATCGATCACTTCGACTGCTCCATCTTACGGATCACAGTGGGGATTCGTCATCGCAAGTTCAACGCCGATCCCCTCGAAAATCGACCCCGATCAAGTAAACAACATGCTCGAACGAAAAACAAACGGGAAGTTCCGCATGTTTGACGGCGTAGCGATGCAAGGCTTGCTCCATCCACCTAAATACCTGCGCGAAGCCGTGGCCAATGAAACAACGGTCTACACCCTCAAAACACCACCCAGCTTCACCGAGAGGTACTCAGGAAAATAATTCGACCAGGTTTCCTGCGCCGCCGAACTTCCAATAACATATGCCCACTGAATCGCACGTGGTCAAACCCAATATCTAAAAGTCCATGTAATAGACTTCACCTTTTCGCAGCACGGGCCAGGCCCGAAAATAGCAGCAAAACCGACCCCACCAACAAACTTCGCTCGATTTATTAGCCAACCTGGCTGTTTTCCCAGAATACGAAATGTCACTTGGTTAAGACAAGATACTCGTCGTCCGATCCAAGAGTGATACACGATAAATGAGGATTCACCCTTATAGTCGCGAGAATGACCGCAACGCTACTGCGTTAGTCAATTAGCCGGGGGCGACGCGCTGCTCCAGCAAGAGTCGACAAAGCACTACCAAGTATTTGCACTATTTCAAACAGGGGCTGCACATGTACGAAAGAATCTACCGTTTGGTGCTCGTTTCGATCGTTTTTGTAGCAACCACCGCAACCGCAGTCGCCACGGAAGCGGAGCTTCACGGCAACATTCCACCACTCGTGGACAACATCCTCCCCGCCGTGGAGAAAACCAAACACGATCATCCGAACCTGCATGGCAAGGAATTTGTCGCGGCGTCCATCAAAAAGAACGTCTGGCAATCCATGGATGACCTCTTCAAAATCAGTCCCGCAACACGCAAGCGCGTTAGTCAAGGAAAGTTGAAAGTCATCGGCGGCGTTTACGATATCGCATCGGGCTCGGTAGAGTGGCTGGGCGAGCATCCGCAGCAACAAAAACTGCTCGCCTACACATCAGGGCCTGTCGATCACGGAACGACCCATGCCTCTACACAGCAACACGGCAAAGACCATGGCACAACAGCTAACCACGGCCCAGCGAGCCAATCCGACGGACATGGCAAATCGAAACATCACAACTCTGGTCATAGCACGACTCTGGCTACTGCCGTCCAAGCAGAACCAGTCGAGATTATCCCCGCCGTGCGACTGAAACAGCTCGACGAGGCGCGACAGCGTGTTGACAACGTCGAGTCGGTTCACTTGCCTGCCGCGGATACCGGCAGCAGCATGTACGTTAAACTTAGTTTGGGAGTGTTCTTACTCATCGGTTTAACGCTGTTCATGACCAAAAGCGCATTCATGTGTCAGATGAGTGTCGCGGGGCGTCTTTATGCCGGCTTCGCCGTAGTGGCACTTCTCGGTGTCAGCATAGGCGTACTTGCCTATCAATCATTGGAAGAAGTTGCGACAACGTCGCACAAGGCCGAGACTGCATTGACCATGGCCGCCAATGCCAAAGATTTCTCAGCTCAACAGGCGGAATTCGTTCTCTACGGTATCGAAGACAATCAATTCGGCGAAGAAATCCTCAAGGAGCACCGCGAACATTTCGCCTCCTATCAAGAGTCGTTAAACAAGCTCCAATCCGACTACGAAATGAGTCCAGAGGAGCAGACGGTCTTTGAAAAAGTCGTCGCAGCGACCACCGAATACGAAGAGCATTTCGCCGAGATCGTCGAAGCATTCCATCTAGTCGAAAAAGACAAAGAAGAATTAGACGAACTCGGCACAAAGCTTGATGAAACGCTCGCGCACCTTTTTCATAAGCACGAACATGATCTTGAGCAAATGCAAGAAGATGGCATTACCGGTGAACAACTTTATGCCCAGACCAAACTGGTCGAATCGCTCGTCGAGGCGGAACTCAACGTGGCTCGCATTTCGCATGCCGAGGTGTCGTTTCTCCTCGACAAACGAATCGAGCACGTGACGTTCCTCGAACAGGAATTGGGCAAATTCCACGCTCACCTGGAAAATGCCAAATATTACCTGCCTCTAGCTGAAGAAGACGGAAATGAGGTCAAAAACGAACTTGCCGTAATCGCGGAGGTCGAAGCCCGGATCGACCATTATCACGAGCTTCTCGTCGAGGTTATCGAAAATGAACTTATCGTCAGTGCCGATCTGGTGCTATGTGACAATCAAGTAGATTTCATGTCACGAACCGCTGACGCCGTTTCACACCGCGCCGAGGCGCATGCCACACACATCAAATCTCAAGCTGAAACGACGCTGTTCGGATTAATAGGTGGTATGGTTGTGATGGGAGGAGTATTGGGTGCAAGTTTAACGCGAGGCATTACCAAGCCGATCCGTCAAATTGTCCAAGCTCTCTCGATTGGTGCAGAACAGGTCCAGGAAGCGAGCGGTATGGTTTCGCAATCTTCACAAACGCTTGCCCATAACGCAGGCGATCAAGCATCTTCACTGGAAGAAACGAATGCCTCACTTGAAGAAATGGCTTCCATGACACGATCCACATCGGACAATGCGGACCAAGCCAATAACCTCAGCAACAATGCCCGGGCAGCCGCCAAACAGTGTGACACCACCATGAAAAAACTCAACACAGCCATGGATGGCATCAATGAGTCATCGGAACAGATCAGCAAGATCATCAAAGTCATTGAGGAAATTGCGTTCCAGACCAACCTGCTCGCACTCAATGCTGCGGTTGAAGCCGCTCGCGCCGGTGAACATGGCAAAGGTTTCGCGGTTGTCGCAGACGAAGTGCGTAACCTCGCTCAGCGTGCCGCGGAAGCAGCTCGAAATACCAC
>JANQHN010000256.1 GCA_028282665.1 Phycisphaerae bacterium
GAAGCCGTGGCATCCCGGGATGCCATCTTAACCGATTTGGGTGTGGACTTGGCGAACGAACGCGTAACGGCAATCACTTTTGATAACCGTACCACGACAGGCAGCGTGGCGATTTTCGCGATGTCATTTGAAAATACAGTCGATCCCGAGTGTTTTGAATTCAGCGTGTTTGCCAATTGCCTACTAGGCCCGGGCGGTGGTCTCAACGTGGGGTGTGCCTGTCACGACCGCGACGAAGACGGTGACGTCACACTCCACGACTATGCACTGTTTGAAGTGGAAACAGGGGAATGATCGTTACAACAGCATGCATCTGTCGTTAGTTACATCTCCCCTCCATTTGGACACCCTTAAAAATAAACAGCCCCCGACAGTCCATATGGATCGCCGGGGGCTCATATTTATCGCGCGATCGGTCTTGGCGAATTGCTTCTTAAGACCGCAACTCATCACATGGAGCCACCAGTGGGCATTACATCATGCCGGGCATACCGCCCATGCCGCCCATACCGCCCATGCCACCCATACCGCCGCCGGGCATACCACCGCCCGCACCACCGGCCGGCTTCTTCTCCTTGATCTCGCTGATCACCGCATCGGTAGTCAAAAGCAAACTGGAGATGGAGGCAGCATTTTGCAGCGCGATGCGCTCTACCTTCGCCGGCACAAGCACGCCCATTTTGAGCATGTCGCCGTACGCGCCAGTCAGCGCGTTGAAACCGAAGTTCACATCATCGTTCTCGAGCACCTTCTGCCAGACGATCGATCCGTCCAAGCCGGCGTTTTCAGCGATCTGCTTGACCGGAGCGCTGAGGGCACGACGAATAATGTCCGCACCGGTCTTTTGATCGCCTTTGAGTTTCTTTACCAGCGCGTCGAGAGCCTTAAGCGTACGCAATACGGCCACGCCGCCACCGGGCAATACGCCCTCCTCAACCGCGGCTCGACAAGCATGCAGAGCGTCTTCCACGCGGGCCTTCTTTTCCTTCATCTCGACCTCGGTCGCGGCGCCAACATTAATTTGAGCGACACCACCCGACAGTTTCGCCAACCGCTCTTCCAGCTTCTCGCGATCGTAATCGCTTGTAGTCGCATCAATCTGGGTACGAATCTGATCGATACGCGCCTTGATCTCCTTCGTCGTGCCCGCGCCCTCGATGATTGTCGCTGTGTCCTTGTCAATACGAACTTTCTTCGCCTTACCCAGGTCAGGCACAGTGATTTTGTCGAGCTTGACGCCTAAGTCCTCGAAAATCGCTTGACCACCAGTTAGCACCGCGATGTCCTCAAGCATCGCCTTGCGACGATCGCCAAAGCCCGGCGCCTTGACTGCACAGACCTGAAGCGTGCCACGCAGTTTGTTCACAACCAGCGTCGCAAGCGCCTCGCCCTCGATATCCTCCGCGATAATCAGCAGCGGGTTGCCCGACTGCGAAACCTTCTCCAAAAGCGGAATCATGTCTTTCACCGTTGAGATCTTCTTCTCGTGAATGAGGATCAGCGGATTTTCCATCTCGCAGGTGAGTTCTTCGAAGTTGGTCATAAAATGTGGCGAGAGATAACCTTTATCGAATTGCATACCCTCAACGAGGTCAACGGTCGTGTCCAGACCACGCCCCTCTTCAACCGTAATCACGCCGTCTTTACCGACCTTGTCCATCGCTTCGGAAATCTGCTTGCCGATCTCCACGTCTTGGTTGGCGGCGCACGTTCCCACTTGGGCAATCTGTGAGCCGCTCTTGACGGGCGTGCTCATCTTAGCGAATTCTTCCACCACGGTTTTCACCGCTGCGTCCACGCCGCGCTTGATTTCCATCGCTTCCGCGCCGGCGGCTAGGTTCTTGAGCCCCTCGTCAAAAATCGCCTCCGCGTAAATAGTCGCCGTCGTCGTACCATCACCGGCAATGTTCGATGTTTTGGTCGCGACTTCCTTAACCATCTGCGCGCCGATATTCTCGTAAGCATCTTCGAGTTCGATTTCCTTGGCAACGGTCACACCATCCTTGGTGACGGTCGGTGTACCAAAGGACTTTTCGATCACGACGTTGCGCCCGCACGGTCCGAGCGTCGACTTGACCGCCCGCGCGAGCTGTTTCACGCCGCTACGGATGGACTCACGTGCTTCCGTATCAAATGCAATTTTCTTAGCTGCCATAAGACTACCTTCTCCGATTGGTTCGGGGGTTGTTTTTGTTCAATTCAATGGCGGGGATACCTCCCACGCCTGCCCACCCCTCTTGTAACGCCTCACCGAATGGGAGTACGCAAGTATCAGCCGAAACACGAGGTCGGGCTCATCTGTTTGCACTCGCCGCGATGAACGAATTAGAGCACATAGTAACCGGCTGTGGCGCCTGACTTCGCAAACAACACGACAAATACATGCTGTTAAACACCACGCATTGACTAAAAAGCCGCCTAATCGACGACGCCCAACACATCCGATTCATCCATAATGAGGTATTCTTCGCCTTCCATCTTAATTTCAGTACCCGCGTAACTGGTAAAGACTACCTCGTCATTCTTTTTAAGCTGCATTTCGCTGCGCGTGCCGTCGTCAAGCAACCGCCCGGTCCCCACGGCGAGCACGATGCCGCGCTTGGGCTTTTCCTTCGCACTGTCGGGCAGCACGATACCACCGGCCGTCTTCTCCTCAGCTTCTACGCGCTTGACGATGACCTTGTCACCCAGCGGTTTGATGTTCAGCTTAGCCATCGCGACGATACTCCTTTTTTTGATTGATGAGTCCTAAATGGTGAATATCCCGTAGCAGTCCAGGCCCATCAGTTCGACCGACCCACCGCATACACGCCACCCAACACAGCCGCAGTCAGCACCGCAACGTCAATCGGCTGGAGCAAGACACTGCGAACCTGCAATTCCCAGGCTGCCTCAAGCGTGCGTCGATCGACACTCCCCGCAATCAGCCAGCATGGCAAACTCCGATCAACCGACCGAATGCTCCTCATCAATGAGATCGCATCCACGCCACCGTTGCCCGCGTCCAGCACCGCACCCGCAACCATGCCTTGCCGAATCCGCGCTAACGATTCAGCACGACTGTATGAACGAAACAGCGATACACCTCGTGGTCTGAGCGTTGCCGCAAGATCCAACCAACAGTGGGCATCCCCCTGCACACCGTCATGAGACAGTAAAAGCTCTCCGGAATCCAGTTGGTCTACCTGCGACATCATCGAGACGACTCCGAGCGCGGCTATACCGATTACCGGTGAGTTAAAGCACACCCAGTGCCAGAACAGCGAAGAAATACCCGATCGACCTCCTGCTTACATAACCTGCTATTTGACAGTAAGTTACTGATGCTGCCGACGAATGATTAGGGAATACGCCGACAAAACGATCATCGCTTGAACCTGTCAAAACCGCCCACAAGTGATGACCGGTCTGCCAGTTTGGCAGGCGTGGGGATAGCTCCTATAGCAGTTTCAATCCAGACGTAGCCTTTAAAGTCGACTTTCCGACAGCGCCAAACACGGTGCCGGACGCTGCACCCAAGCCAGAGCTAGTTCTAGGCTAAGGTGCCCGGGGACTTATGCAGGACGGCAAGCAGGTCTCGCTGTTCCACGATGCCCACAATCCGCCGACCGCCTTCCTCGTCGGTCACCGGCAGCACACCCATGTTTTCTTCGCGGAACAACTCGAAGAGCGCGTTTAGCTCCATGTCCATCGGAACGATGGTCGCATCGACATCGGCAAGATCAATGGCGGTGACAAGATCTTTCAGGCTCGGGTCATACACGATACCCCGCAAATCGGAGAATCGAATCGTCCCCGCGAACAACCCATCCTCATCCACCACGGGAAAAGAGTTATGTTTGGAACGCTCGACAAAATGAAGCACCTCGTCAATGGGGTCGCTGGCATGCAGGACATGCACGTTAGTCCGCATCAGGTGTTTAACCCGCATCTTCTCCGGGCTCTGCTGAGGTCTGTCCGGATCTATCCCCACAAGCCTCATCAGCGAAGTAAAGATGAGATGTATCACAGATCCTACATCTCCACCGTTTCCGCCGCGATTCAACAACGACGCAGCCTTTACCTCGCCCGCTTCAATCACTCGGCGTTTGATGAGCAGCGGCCCGATCATTTCGAAAACCACGACGCTACCCAAAACGACCGTCGCAAACTTGCGTCCCAGCGTATTGTCCCAATTCGTCTCAACGAACTCTGCAAGCCCGATCACCACCGCTGCCTGGCAAAACAAGGCAGAACCCACGCCCCCGCGGCCGGGCAAGTCAATGCCACTCCATTTCTCGCCGATGCGACAACCCAGCACTTTGCCCGCCATGCGGGCAACAATGTAGGCTCCACCGAACCAGCCGATCTCCATCAGGTTATCCAAGTGCAGATCGTAACCGGCCATCACAAAAAAGGCTGCAAAGATCGGTAAGCCCATTGTTCGCAATGTGGTTTCCATCTTCTGCGCATCGATGGCCACGTTAGAGAAAATCGCACCGATCACCAATGCGGTTAGCAGGAAATTGAACGAAACCGAAAAATGGTCCATCAGCCACTTTTCCCCCGCACCGAGAACGATAAACAATGCGAAAAAAATGAGCAGGGATTCGGCCAGAGGTAATCTCGCGTGGACAATACTGAGTACCAACCCAATCAATAGCCCAAGCGCGACGCTGGCTGCTGTCGTTAGAAATAGCCCGAACCAGATGTCCTGACCGACATTGCCTTTGGTGTCAATCAAACCCGCAGAAGCCAGCAGAAGAAATAAAGTATAAAAAAGTACGATGCAGATGATATTATTCAGACCCGTCAGGGTGAGGATCGTGTCGGTGGTCGAGCCCTTGGCATCGTATTCCTGAAGAACGAAGAGCGTCGCAGCCGGCGCGGTAGCGATGCCCGCAAGCCCCAACAGCATGGCAAGGATAAGGTAATCGATAAGCTCGCCAACGCCCGCCGTTAGCACTCCAATCAACCCGCAGGCAACGGCGACGAAACCAACCACCAAGGCCGTCTCCATCAAGCTGATTCGCAGAACGCGGGCGCCGATTGCTCGCACATGCGATTGTTCGAAAACCTTTCCGATTGAGAAGAGGATCATGCCCAGTGCAAGGTTCTTGATCGCTTCCAGCGGCTCGGCTGAGCGAACTAGAGCAATCACTCGATCCGAACCCTCTTCCCCCACGCGGAGGAAGTTGACCAGGATGAGCTTCAAAGCGAGTCCCGCAAGTAGAAAACCCACGACACGAGGCACGTGCACCATCCGCGCTCCGTATCCACCCACGATTGCGGCGATGAGCATGAGCCCGAACAGCAGTCCCGCATCGGGAACGCCCGCGGGGGATGCTTCTAGTTGGATCTCGCCAATTAGCAATCGATACTCCGATTAAGCATGATAGATTCCGGCTTCAGCCCTCTCTAGCCCTAGCATGAATTCAGACGGGAGCATTGAAATCGGAAAGCATACGGCTGGCAAGCGGAAACCCGGGCTCGTAACGAACGATCGCCATTGAAGCAAACGTCCATGCCCTACATCCTCATTGCTGCAGGAGCAATCATGCGAATCAATTGATACAGTCGATGTTCCCCTCAGGCGCGTGAAACCAAGCCCGGCTCTCATATGCCGGCCTGTATCTACTGCAAGGTTGTGGCGAAACTTCGAAGAATTGATCGGATGAGCATCAGACCGATACACACTGATCATCCGCCTTAGGCATTCCAATATCCACATTCAGCACAGCGGACTTGGGCGTAGTGGTTTTGGCTTCCAGGCCGTGCGCCTGCGCGCCGGATCGACCTTCATCTCGCCGCGTGCTTTTTCGTAGCGTATGAAAACGAATGACGTTGGCTACGAACATCGCAAGCCATCCCTGCACGAGAGCGAATGCAATAAAACCTGCAAGCGCTACGCGCGACCAGTGCAAGTAGACGTGGCCTTCCGTGATGCGCGTCCACGCTCCTTCGCCGACTAGCCATACCAATAAGGGTATCGCAATCAATGCTTGCCAACCCACACCCGCCGGCGAATAGAATTTGTCGATGATCGTCGCGAAGAAGGTCTGGGGCGGAGGATTCTCATCCACAAGCCTAGCCAGAAGTCTCGAGGTGACACCCCATGACAGTGCACTTACGCCAATCGTCCCCAGAAACGCGCAAAACAGCAAACGATAAATCATATCCTCTTGTAACCTGCCCAACCGCAGCCACATTTCAAATGGATGCATCGCAAGCAACATCGAAATACCCAGGCAGAGCACTGCCGTAAAAAAGAACAACTTCGCGGGCTTGTACATCATGGTCATCTCAAAAATCGTATCCAGAAAACGCAAGCCATCACGCAGTACGTGCAACTTAGATTCACCTATCCGCTCTTCATACGACATGGGCAACTCGACGATTCTAAGCCGATCATCCATCAATACTCGCGCACTCATCGCAGGCGTAAAATTCAGCCCATCCGGTAGTGGATAGAGTTGCGAAAGGGCATCCCTGCGAATCACACGCATGCCGCTCGCAGTGTCCGTCACTACTTTGTTACTAAGCACGGAGAGAATAAACGCATAAATGCGGTTGCCTAATCGACGAATGGCGGGCATGCGACTTTGCGCTCCGAGTCGCGAACCTAACGCCACAGCCGCATCCTCTGTAATCAATGAATCGCACAAATCCGCAAAAAAGGAAGGATCACACGTACCGTCTGCGTCTAGAAACCCGACCAGATCGCCCTCGCCTTGCGCAAAACCCTCTTTGATCGCCGCACCGTACCCGCGGTTTTGCTCGAAAACAATCAGTTTCACATCATCAAAAGCCGCCGCAAGCTCGGTCGTCCGGTCGGTTGAACCGTCGCTGACCACAATAATCTCTGTTTCACGGACGGGCGAATGGGAAACAATGTGTTCGCGCGCCGCGATGCAACGCTCGATGATCGAAGTGATCGCGCCTTCTTCGTTCAAAGCTGGTATGACGATGGTCAATTTCATGACGACTCCGCCGGCAAATGACAGTACGCACGCCGAACGCGGGCGCGCATTGTTCCCATAACTGTTTCGACCGCCCGGAAAAACCACTGAAGCAGATTATGATCGGACCATAACACCGCCGTAGCGGCACTGTCGTCCCGCCACGACGACAGAGCCACGCTTAACAACAAGCCTGAATCTGCCGATAGGACCGATAATCGATGTGGACGAAACCGCTTCCAACAGGTTCAGCCTGATTCGAAGCCGCACCGCAGGGAGTAAGCCGTGATCGGCGAATGCCCGCTAAATACTAAAGGCGATGCCACCAAGCTCGATCTGAAGAAATTGCTTGCAGGCAGCGAAACACTACAAAGCGGCTCCATATCGTGGAGGAAGATCCTGTTGTGTGTTGCGATGGCATGGGTTGCGCTGTACTTCGTCCCTCATCGCACAGCAATCCCGCCGCGCATCCATTCCGACTACGCCTACATGTTTATCGCCGCAGATCGGCTGTACGAAGGCGCGGGCTACGGCTCACTGCAACCTATCGCGCCTATGCAACAGTGGGAGTATCAGTACGATTACGGCTTCTTGACCCAATGGCCTGCCGCCTACGGACTGTGCGTTGTGGGAATTCGCACGCTGACGGGTTACGACACGATTGACGCGATTCGTTTTTTGAACCTCTTTACCTGTGCATTCGGCCTGGTCGGCTGGTTTGCTTTTCTTAGAAGCACGGTACCTCGTGGAATCAGCGGCTTACTTTTTGCCTTCGCCGGTGCAGGGGCGGCGTTTCCGACCTACTTCTTGCTCGATCCCTCCACGGACGCCCTGTTTGTCGCTGTCCTACCATACGTTTTAATCCTTGCGCTACAGGTCATGAAATCTTACGATCCACAGCAGCCGAATCGTGAACCCGAAAAACTGCTCCTGTCCGTTCTGCCCTTCGTGGCATTGGGGTTTGCAGCGGGAACCCTGGTGTGGATTCGATACGCCGCCATCGCGGCGCCTTTGGGCGTCGGCCTGTTCTTAGCTCTTAAATGCCGGTCGATGCGTAATAGGCGTCTCTGGCAGATGCTCGGTTACGCGCTCGGAATCGCAATCCCCATCGTCTTGCTGATTTTGCTGAACAAGACAATGTCACCCGGTGGATCGGTGCAGCAGCAACTCAACCTCGGCGACAACACCGGCTTGCAAATCGAATGGAATGATCTCGCACGGCTTTGGATGAATTTCGTCAATCTCGGCTACTACGACTATCACTGGTATAGCCGTTATGTCTTCGCCCTCTGGCCGGCAGCATTGATCATCATAGGCTCCTGCATTCCACCGGCGCGGCGTGGGCTAACGCGACTCGCCATATCGGACTCCATGAGTCTGAGTATTGTCGTCGCGCTATCACTGCTCGGTGTATTGTTTGCGGGGAGCGCAGTTTTTCGCGGCAAATTCGATTACATCGGCCTGGAAAGATACTACCTCCCCGCCCGCCCGCTTTACTTCGCGATGTTCGTCGCTCCACTATTGTGGATTCCCAAACGGTGGTGGCGTATTGGACTTTGCCTACCGCTGGTTGTTATTTGTCTGTGGACGGTGCAACAGGATTGGTCAAGACCACTTAAGCGCTGGCATCAGGCGGAAAAAGAGACCACTCAATACGGCTTATGGGCCTGCTGCTTTACCCCGGGCGCAAGCGCGTTTTTCGATTGGCTGGGCAAGCAAGAACGAAAAGACCTGATCGTCGTGAGCAACTTCCACGATTACATTACATTGGAAATCGGCATCCCTGCCCTGCCCCTCCCCCAAAATGAGGAACAACTAAGCCGATGGATCGCAACCGTCAACGAGCACCGCGGCACTAATAACCCGCAAATCGTATTCGCCGTAGATCCCGATAACCGATACCGCGAATACTGGATGCCCGATGTCAAGGCGTGGATTGCCCAACTCGAGGCCAAATCCGCACCGCTTTACGCAGCTGAGAATGCGGTTGTTCTAGAATGGAACCGCTAACTCGAAAATACTGTGAAACCACCCGACTTGAATCTACTACTTCCCATTCAAGCACTCATTATAGCAGTTTCAATCCAAACGTAGCGCTGAATGTCGACTTCACGACACTACAAAACACGGTGTCGGACACTACACCGCCCTAGAGCTTGCTCTAGCTTCTTCCGGATCTTCGGTTATCAACTGGGCAAACAGTCCATCAAGCGTATATTCCGTCCCGCACTCCGGGCAACGGGCTTGGTTCAGCCCCCGCATGTCATAGTCACAGCGTGGACAAGCCAGAGGCACACGACCGCACACGAACGTTGTTGATATCCGGCGTTCTCGCTCGCCGGATGATTCACGCCAGACAAATGCAACGAGAATAAGCCAACTCGCAACCAGCGTGATGCCGCCGAACACGATTGCTAGATCAACGTCTTCCAAAGACGTAACCAGCACGACCACCACAACGGCCGGCACAGCCGCAAGCGGTAAAGCTGCCGCTGTTAACTCCGCCCGCTTCCGCGTCCACGAAACACCCTTACGCCAAATAAGGTGCAAAGCAAGCAATGCAACACCGACCGTGACAAAAGTTGGAACAGTCCATTCCGTACCCCATCCCCACGGTCGCTGATGCTCGACCACCATCGCGATGGTCGCCCAAAGAACAGGCGTAAGCCCGATGGTACCGATGGTCACAAGGAGCGAACTGATCGATCGTGACATGGTAGTATCCTCTGTGATGCCGCTGAAATAATGCCAAAAATGATACTTTTTAGACCGTGCCGGCATTGCGCCGAACGGGCATCGCCACACTCGATCCCGACAAGCTTCACCGCGAACGCAGTACCACGCCTGAGTCGGACCGAGTGATTCTAACTTCGCTTACGTACGAACTTGCCAAACCGTTCATAGATTTAGAAACAGAAATTGATAAGAAGATAAATTCGATCGTTCGCACGCGATGCAGATTTGCCGTCGGTCAACGAAAGAAAGAATAGTATCCTCCCCCACCGAGCAGCAGTACGGCGGCGATGGCGATCAGGACAAATACTTGCTTCTTTCCCTTCGGGCTTGTTTCTCCCTGCTTTGGTGAAGGAGGTTGGGTTTCGCCGGCAGTGGTTGCGGTTCCCTTGGATGGAGTTGCCGTTCTGGCTTTTCGTGGACTCTTCGTACGTCTTGGAGCGGCCTCCGTTTCTGTCGAAAGTACTTTACCGGTCAGGCGATCGAAACCGCACTCGATGCACAGGTTGGCCTCGATAGGCATGTCCGCCCCGCAATGCACGCAAACGCCCGCACGACTTCCCCCCTCTCCCGACATTTGACGATCTTCCTCAACGATCTCGAAAATCGCCTTTCCCTCACTTAGCACAAATCTGTTTCCGCATTTCTTGCAGGGTACTTCTTGGCCCAACGCTCGGGTCGGAATACGAAACTGGGTATCGCAATGCGGACAGATGGTGCGCGTGTTCGGATCGGTCATGGGCGATGAACTCCCTTCGCATCAAGGATGATGCCGGCACAACAGCGGTGACATGTCATGGGGAGTCGCTGTGTGTGCAAACGACCTTCACTATATTATCATTTTCGCTTGAATGATGTTCAAATGCAAGGGAATCCCGTGGCGGACCTTATCGAGGTCGCGCAGCGACATGCACCGGCCCGCTTGAACAAACGGAATGATCACTCAGTTTCGGTACCAGGCACGCCTCGACCAGCCCCTACATCCTGCTTTTCATACAAGATGGCATGGACGTCGGATTGGAGTAACATTTATAGATTTTCGACGAACAACGACTTGCGGCGCATAATGCGCATGTGGCTTCTGATCGACTCGGCGACTTGCTCGGGAGAAACCACGCCTTCAATCATCAGGTGTTGGTCTGTCGCATCCGTTCCCATGACCTCGACGCTGCCAAGCCCGAAAAGGCGATCAACGATGGTCTTGTGGACACGGACATCATCAACGCGAATAAGCTCTGTCTGATCGATTGTTTGGCTGATGATCCCACGCTCGATAAAAAGTCGCTGAGTAGTGAGCCTGTACCGCCGTCCCAAAATCACCAAGGCTGCCTTGGTAAGGATCACCAGGCCGGTTAACATCGTGGTGACGCACCAGATCAAAAAAGCGGTCCAACCAGTCAGGCCTTCCCAGCGACTCGATGTGTAATAAAGTCCAATCGTAACTCCGATCATTGCGACGACCCAGAAGATGATCCGAAATCCGTAGTGCATGATGTGCGTTCGGCCGGTCCACAGGTCGGTTTCCGACTTGGGTTCCAGCCCCGCACCGTCCCCGGCCGGCAGTGTCACACTTTCGTCTTTGCCGCTTGAAATGGGGTGGCCGGTTCCCTCGGGTAGTGAATCGCTCATCGCTAAGCCTCCCTGTGGTGGCGTCAAATCATCCAGTATCTACCTGTTGATGGATATGATAACCGTATCGACAGGCTTGTGCGCCCCTGCAAGAAGGGTTCTGGAAACTGCCTCGTCTCCCTGCAGAAGGTTGCCGATTTTCGCAAAAAACCGCTTGACGCGCAACAGACGCGTAATAGACTTTTTGCGCTATTTGCTTAAGTTGGAATTATTTGGGTAGCGTGGCGCGACTTTCCAAAATTCCTAAGGGGCTGTGCCGCCAAACTGAATCCGATTCGTCGTACGAGATACACAAAACCGCAAGAGAGTCTTGAGCATGTGGATGCAGCATGACCAGCCCGCCGGTAGTCCCGGCGCTTCGGCCATTGTCGAAGGCGGGCTCATTCCTGTCGCTTTTGCGCGATCGCGGGATCAGGCAGATCTTTTCACGGCACTTTTGGACGAACAAGACATTGCAGCCATTGTGGGTGCAGATGTTCCAATGTGCGTCGAAGGCATGCCCGTGCTTGTGTCGGAGGCCCACTACGACCGCGCCTCCGAAATCATCGCCGGGCATGCGGTGATTTGCGGCGACTGGGACGAAGACGACGACTACTTCGATGATGATGACGATCTCGAAGATGACGAAGACTTTGACCTAGACGACGAAGATGATGACTTCGACATCGAGGACGATGATTTCGAAGAAGATGACGAAGACCTATAATCCAGCTAAAATTGACGCCTTAGCTTGTCCGCCGACATTTTTGGCATCCTCGAAATGAAACCCCGGCTGAGGATCGGTTGTACCTCGCGCGCCAGGAATTCCACACTCCGCGAAACCTGCCACTCCATTACGCCTGTTACTTCGCACCGGCGTCCGAATCCGAAACAGCCGACCAACAACGAAATACAAGTTGAGGTTGTCGGTCCGATAACACATCAGCGTTTTCGGGAGTTTATTCATGCCGTACTCGGCTTGGAATAAAGAACCGCCGATACAATCGGTGCTATGACTGAGCCTCATACAGGACCGGAACGCAGGAAGAAGGTGGATCGACGCAACATCGTGGACCGCCGTAGCGGCATGGACCGTAGGCGTGGCCCCGGTCGACGCCGGGGAGAAGTCCGCCGCGCCGCTGAAGAAGGCGAGCTTGCAGGCGAGTTGCTCGAATTCGTGATGGCAATCGATGAGTACAAGCGTATCAACGAACGCCCATTTCCATCTTGGTCCGAAGTATTCGAGATCATTCACTACCTTGGCTATCGAAAAGTCGCAACAAAAGCGATCCACATCAACAAAGCCACGCGCGAGGAAATTGTTAACACCAGTAACGACGCAACCGCCAGTGACTAAAGCAAGCTCCAGCCGAGTGTCGCATCAGACACCGTGTTTGGCACTGTCGGAAAGTCAATTTAGAACGCTACACTTGGATTGAAACTGCTATAGAACAGGTTCGAGCCGGAAACTACATTTCAATTCGAAACAATTCTAATTGACAAAAGCCGCATAATTGGACTTGAAACGCTAAACCGCGGATGCATGGACCTGAAAATCTGTGCGGCTTGGCTCACATTCTGCTAGAACCTCGTCGTAGATTGACCGCAAATCCTCACGAAACCGAAACAATGAAAAACGTGTTTCCGCTAACACTCGACCGGCCGCCCCCAGGCGCCGCCGGAGAGACACGTCCTCGCTCGCTAAACGCATCGCACTCGCTAAAGCATCAGGATCGCGAGCGGATGTAAGCAGTCCCATTGCACCATCCTCGATAACCTCAGGGATCGCGCCGACTTTAGTTGCAATGACCGGCAAGCCATAGGCAAGAGCCTCCAGCAGCGAAATCGGCATCCCTTCGTGGTGACTTGGCTGAACGTAAACATCCGCGCGGACGAGCAGATCATGTTTTGCTTTACCTTTGACCGTTCCTACATACTCGACAGTGTCGCTTAGCCTCTTGTCGACGATCTTTCGATTGATCTGAATGGCATCACCGGCGGAACCGGGCGGACCCGCCAACTTTAACTGAAATGGCTGATTCATGCGGCGCAACTTCTCGGCAGCCGAAAGCAAATCGTCGATTCCCTTCCAAACATCCATCTTGGCGAGCAAGACGAATCGACACGTACCACCTTCGTCAAACGGACGGTCGGGCGACATAAACGGAAGATCAACAGCATTTTCAACAACATGAATCCGCTGTCCCTCGGCCATTCGAGCGATCTTACGGTGCCAACTCGTGGACAACGCGATGAGGCTATCGGGCGCTCGCAATCCATAGCGAATCAACCGCCTTCGCACAGAGCCGCTCGTATCAAAGAACTTGTCAAAACTCGCTCCGTGGATATGCAAAACAACGGGCACGCCCAAACGCTTAGCCACTTTTACATCAGCCAAACAGCGAAAAAACGTCATACCGCTGCACGTGTGGATATGGACAAGATCGATTTCGTCTTCAAGTAGGCGTCTGCGCAGCGTTTGCAGTTGTCCAACATGCCGTAATGATTTTCGTGCAACGTTTTCCGCGATATCGGGAGCTTCCGTAAACGGCAGTACAAATTGCTCGTAATCGTCGCTGAAGTCGAGCGCCATGATCTGGCCGAGAACGGAGGCCATCCCGCCTGTTGCTGTTGGCGCAGGACCGATCTGCAAAATACGTCTTGTTGTCGTTGCAGATTTCAAACCGTGCGTCCTTGTTGTTCGGCGCCTCCACACACCTGCAGAGCGAGGCGCACGCTATGTGCCGTGACTATCAACAAAATCATCGGCTTACCGGACGTTACGGTTGAGTCACAACCTCCATTACCACAAGCAGAACCCGCGCCAGCAGCCTTGGAGGTTGCTACGCTCGTTTTCGCTTCTTCGTCGTAGCGGATTTGCCCCTTTCCTTGACTACCGTTTTATCCGCATCTTTTTTTGCCGGCGACGCAGCAACCTTTAACTCAGGATCGGCATTCTGTTTCTCGTTTCGCCGCCCTTGTGCAACAACCTCCGCTTCAGCAATCGCCCGGTTACGCTTTTCGATAATCTTGGCTTTAATCTCATCTGTCAGGTCGGGGTTGTCCAAAAGAAACTGTTTTGCATTTTCCCTACCTTGTCCTAAACGAACGTCACCATAGCTGAACCACGCCCCGGTTTTGCTGACGACATCTTCGGCAATCGCAAGATCAATAAGATCCCCCTCCGCACTGATTCCGCCATCAAACATAATATCCAATTCTGTTTCGCGAAAAGGGGCCGCAACCTTGTTTTTGACTACTTTCACACGAACGCGACTCCCCTTCACGGTATCACCCTCTTTAATCGAACCAATACGGCGAATGTCGAGTCGCACGGAGGAATAGAATTTCAGCGCCCGGCCACCAGGCGTGGTTTCAGGATTGCCGAACATCACGCCGATCTTCATGCGGACTTGATTAATGAAAATGACTACGGTATTGGTTTTGCCAATCGCACCAGTCAATTTACGTAGGGCCTGGCTCATCAATCTCGCCT